>PLEA01000687.1 GCA_003136335.1 Acidobacteriaceae bacterium
GCGCGAAATGGAGATGACGCCCGAAGACAAGAAGCGTCTTCGCGGCTTCATGTTCCTGAGCGAGAAGCCGGTTTTCTATGTGCTCAACATCGGCGAGTCGACAGAACTGGGCAAAGAACTCGAAGAAGCTGTGAGCAAATACAAGCTCACGGAGATCGCCGCGCGTCCCAACGCGGCGGCGACGGCCATCTGCGGAAAGGTCGAAGCCGAACTCGCCGAAATGAGCGATGCCGACGCCGCGGAATTTCTCTCCAGTTACGGTCTCAAGGAGAGCGGCCTAGTTCGCCTCATCCGCACGACCTACAAGTTGCTGGGCCTGATCTCATTCTTTACCGCGGGCGAAGATGAGTGCCGCGCCTGGCAGATTCCAGCCAACACGCGCGCCCAACAGGGCGCAGGAGCGATCCATTCTGATCTGGAAAAACATTTCATCCGCGCCGAAACCATCCGCTGGGACCAGCTTCTCGAAGCCGGCTCTGAAGCGAATGCCCGCGCCAAAGGCACGCTGCGCCTGGAGGGCAAAGACTACATCGTGCAAGACGGCGACGTGATGCATATTCGTCATAGCGGATAGCAGTTCTCAGTTCTCAGAAAAGCTAATACAACCGCATCTCCTTGCAAGTCTAGGCCGCTTGTTTTATTGACGCGATTAGGCCATTTTGCCACGCAATCAGATCCCTGTAAGACTTCCCCATACGATTCCTCTAGAAACGATGGTTGGACTCGAACTCTGCATCTGGCTGTGACCAGTGAACATCGAACCTATACACTGATGTGCAATTCCCAGAATGGTGCATCCACAAAAGATTCGCCCGCATCCAGCACAAGAACTGAGAACTGAGAACTGCTATCATCCCGGAACAAATGAACCCCATCTTCACCAGTCTTGTTCTCGGCTTAACCGCCGCCGCCGCCAACGTTTTCGGCGGGGCGATTATTGTGCAGCGGCACTGGGAGCGGCGCTACCTTCGCTACTTTGTCGCCCTGGGCGCGGGATTCATGCTAGCCACAGCCCTGATTGAGATGGTTCCAGAGAGTCTTGAGCTGCGCGGAAGCTCCGCGGCATTCCTTGTGCTGCTGGGTTATCTGATCATTCACTTCTTTGAACACACGGTTACGCCGCACTTCCACTTTGGCGAAGAAACGCATCGCGACGAGTTCATCCATTCCCACAAAAGCTACTCCGTCTTGCTCGGCCTCATCATTCATACGTTCTTCGACGGCATCGCCATTGCCTCGGGATTTCTGGTTTCGAACTGGTTGGGATGGCTGATCTTTCTGGCGATTTTTCTGCACAAGATTCCCGAGGGCTTTACCGTGAGTTCCGTGATGCTGGCCAGCGGACGCAGCCGAGGCACGGCATGGGGTGCGTCGGTAGTTCTGGGCGGGTCAACCCTTGCCGGTATTCTGACCATGGCACTGTTCCGTCATCATGTAGGCGCGGGACTGCCGCTCGCTGCGGGAGTTACGATTTACGTCGCGGCTTCCGACCTGATTCCCGAGGTCAACAAAGAACCTGCCATGAAGATGGCTTTACTCGTCTTCGTGGGCGCTGGAGTCTTCTTCCTGCTCGATCATTTGTTCCGCGTGCACTGAGACCTAGCTTTCCGGCTTTTTGGAGCTTCCGCAGACGGAGCGGCTGGGCAGGACGATGATCACTGTCGTCCCACTTTGTCCCGACTTTATTTAAACTTTCCCTCCACGCGCAGGCATAAAAAGGCGTCCGAAAACTTCGGACGCCTTGTCTGCCAACCCGAATCACCGAAATACCCACACTCTTTACTGACCCTGGGGTTTCTCCTGCTTCTTCTGCTCGTCTTGCTTTTTCTTCTCCGCAGGCGTTTGCGGATGCGGCGGCGGCGCTGCTGGATGCGTTTGGGCCGGGGGCGGAGTATGCTGCTGCGGGCGTTCGCTCGGCGGAGGAGCCGCAGGACGCGCCGCAGGTGCGGTGCGCTCCGGCGGCTCGGCCGGACGATTGGGCTCCGGGCGATTGTTGGGCTGCGCCGTAGGCGGACGATCGTTTCGTGCTGGCGGCTCTGCCGGACGATTGTTCGGCGCCGGTTGATTCGGCGCCGGCCGATTGTTAGGCTGTGCCGAAGACGGACGATCGTTTCGTGCTGGCGGCTCCGCCGGACGATTGTTCGGCGCCGGTTGATTCGGCGCCGGCCGATTGGCCTCCGGCCGGTTGTTCGGCTGAGGCTGATTCGGCTCAGGACGATTGCTCGGTTGCATCGCAGGCGGACGATTATTCGGCGCCGGTTGATTGTTCGAAGCGGGACGGTTAGGTTGCGCAGGATTTGCCCCCGGACGCGCGTCCGCCGCCGCCGGATTGCCCGGTCGGTTCGCATTAGCCGGTTGGCTACCAGGTCTTGCTACGGTGGCCGTGGCAGGCTTTCCCGGAGGTGCTTGCTTGACCGCAGGACGCGACGGCGCTGCGGCATTCTTCGCGGGCTGCAAGTGTTGCATCTCTTGCCGCGCGATCGGCTGCCCTGGATGGGCTGCCAGCGCCTGCTGCCTGGCCGCGAAGGGCACCGGTGGAGGCGGCGCTTTCGCCTTTGCGACGACCGCGCGACTGGCCACGGCAGCTGGAGGCGCTGTCACTCGGTTCGCTGTATTGGCATGGGATCCGAGCACGCTGTTGGAGGTAGGCGCGACCGCCGCCCTTGAGTTCACCGGCCCCGAGGCAATCTCCCTTGCGTCGACCCTTACTGCCGCTCGGGCAACCGACTGTCCACTCGCGAACGACCCTTGCGGAACGGCTGTGACCGCACCGGAAACGCTTCTATTCGCATACGTGACATTGTTGATGGTGGTAGTTTTATTGACGATGGTGGTGTTATAGATGTTGGTAACCGTCGTCCTGCTTACGTTCGTGTTGCTGACGTTGACGCGGTCGACGTAGCCGCGACTCACTCGGTACGAGGGCACATACACTTCTCGTGGGCCTAACGGAAACCAGCCCATATTGCCGCCCAACCCCCCGCCTCCGCCAACGAACACAACTAAAGCGGGCGCATAAACCGGCGCCACTTCCCTCGGTCCCGGCACCCAACCCCAGCGGCCTTCAACCGACAGCCAGCGGCCGTAGTGGAAGGGAGCGTAGCCCCACGGTTCGTCATCCACCCATGTCCAGCCCCACGGATCAACCCACGCCCAGTGCCCATCACGATAAGGAGCCCATCCTGCGGATACGCGGGGATACCAGACGTTGCCATAGGTGGGATTCGGGCGCCAGTCGCCGTTGTCGTCCAGATCCTCGTACCCGACGACATCATGAGAGACGTATCTCGCCGATTGGGAACTCTCGTAGCGGTGATCCCGACCTTCGCTCCAGTTGTCGAAATCGTCGGGACCACCCAGATCTTCCACTTGGGCATTCAGCGTATCTGTTCCGTCGAAGGTGGCGCGTTGCCCCGCGTGCAGCGTGTAGGTTTCGCCGTTGCCGGTTGATTCGCCTTCTCCTTCGCGAACGCTCACCACGGTGTAACTCCCATCTTCGCTGGCTTCCACACGGTATCGCCCAGGCTGGAAGATGGAGAACGCCTGATTCGGCGTATCAATCTCAAACACATCGTCGCGATCCAAACGGCGCACGCGGACGTTGATGGATCCCGAACTGAGTTGAATTTGCGCGGTGCGGTCGTCCAGATTGAGAATGGAGACTCCGGTATTGCTGTTCAAAGCAATCACAGCCGATCCCAGAGAGAGCTCGGCGCGAGAGTCTTTGTCGGCCCAGAGCTGATCGCCCGTTGTCATCGGCCGGTTCTGAGCGGCTTCCACCCAATCCGACTCTCCGGCAGGTTGAAATGAAACGGAACCTTGCATGTACCCGAGACGCGCCACGCGACTCGGCGGATCATCCTGGTCGTCCTGCCCCATAGCTCGTTGCACCAGTGCCGCGCTCATCAGCGACGCTGCCAACAGCGCGATCGTACAACGTAGACCACATGTTAGTTTTTTCATAGGTGATGTCGTCTTTCAGAGCGGAGCTTCAGCTTCCGCTCGGCACTTCCTTGATTTCTGTACTGATCTCCAGGCCGCAAGTTTCCATCGACCCTTCAAGACGTAGGAGGCCCCACTATGATGCTTCCGGAGACCTGTTGCAGCAATACAGAGGAAACCCGATGGATTTATTCCATCCCGATCAAAGCAAAACCATCCTCGGCGAGCGATCTGGCATCTGAGACAAAATGATTCGCCTCGGTTTTCGGACGCGGGGAATTTATCCGACGAGCATCAAATAGAGAAACTAAGTGAAGACAAGTGATGATTATGAGAGGCTCGCAAGGAGCCAGTTTATTGGTGGAATCGTCTGGGGATTAGCCTGGCATTGCTCGAGGACACACAGGTGGATCCCCGAAACGGCCGGATCACGAACGCCAATCTCGCGGATTATCATGTTCCTGTGAATGCCGATATCGGAGAGATCGACGTATCCGCGATCGATATTCCGGACCCACAACTCGATTCGTTAGGCGTGCGAGGCATCGGCGAGATCATAATTACGGGAACGGGGGCCGCGATCGCGAACGCGATCTTCCACGCCACGGGAAAACGAGTGCGAGACCTCCCGATCACCCCTGACAAGTTGCTGTGAACCACGAGGCTCGTCAATTACAGTAAATCGGGGAATCTCTTCAAAATGCCCTGTTTCGAGCCGAGACGCTATTTAAGCCTATGCGAAATCGGCTAACCTGTGATGCCATTTGCTGTAAGAGGTCCGATAAATGGCCGCAGGGCGTGATAGGAAAGGCGGCGGACGTAAAACTCCGCGGGAATGAGGAAGCGCATGATTTTGCACGACCACGCTCTGTCACCTCTCCCTGTTAGAAACGAAGAGACTGTTCCGCTTCGCGCCCGAACCTTTCTGCTGTCGCCCGCCAATGCCTCCGGGATCAGGGGGCAAAGGCTCCTCAGTCCAACCGGGCAATCTGACCTCGCTGTACGCCTCAGGGATTCGGGAGCGCCCTTAGGGGAGGTGTACCGATTCATCAGCAGCCTATATTTTCGCGGGAAGCTCGACTACGCGGAAAAATTCCAGAGCCCTCCCCGAGGCGTCGCGGGCGTGCACATTATTACCGGGGCTGGATTGATGCTGCCAGAAAGGGTCGTCACCTTGCGCGAACTACGCCGGATCTCGGCAATTTCCATCGACGCGAAGAATTCGCACTATCGACTGCCCCTCGATTCCGATCTGCTGCACCTGCGAGAACTGGTGGGTAATGAGGCTGACGTTATCCTGCTGGGAAGTATCGCGACTTCCAAGTACGTCACCCCGCTGCAGGAAGTCTTCGGAGAGCGGCTGTTGTTTCCCAGAGACTTCCTCGGACGTGGCGATATGAGCCGCGGCAGCATGCTTCTACGCTGCTGCGCTGAAGGGTCGGAACTCGCATATCTGCCCGTGGGAGAACTTCACCGGTCTCGCGTTCCGTTCGCTCCAGCACCATGCTGCATCAATGAACGACCCCCGTTGGTAGAGGAACTGAAGCTGAAGCCGAATCCTAGACTTCGGCCCGAGTGTGAGATCACGAACATCCGAGCGCATGCCGATGAACTTGCTGTATGTGCATTCGAACCATTGAAATCAACGATGGATTAACGGGGTGGGGGCGCAGTTGAGCGGCGTGAAAATATTCCCGAGCGGATGCAGTTGCGAAACCAAACCGTTTGCCCTGCATCCGCTCGTGATCTAGCTCCTTCCCTGAGGAGGAAAATGTTCGAACATTTTGTTGACGGCCTTTTCCAGCTTCTTCTCGTTTTTCTCCGGTTTATCCGAAAGCGATTCCTGGGCGACGCCGCGCCAGATCAACTGCTTGTTGTGTGTATCGTAAAAATCCAGGACTAGCGACCCGACAGTATAATTTTCTACTTGCGTGGTGGTTTCGCCAAAGCCACCCCAGTGCCAGCCGCCCATGCCATTGTAGAAGGTTTGGTATTCCTGCTGGTTGCCGGCGCTGCCTACAGCTGTCAGGGCGACGTCGCCGCCACGGTCGACACGCTGCCATCCCTTTGCTTGCAGCTCATGTTCCACGGCATCTTGAATGCGGCTTTGCCACAGGGGATCAGTTGTCTTTACCTTCTCCCAATAGTAGGTGTGGTATTGGGAGAAATTCGCATGGTGATCGTAATCGGTCTTGACCTCTTGGGCGAGAGCGGTGGTCGCGATCGCCAGGACGCCAATTACGAAAATGGTTAACAACCGCAGTATTTTCATATTCTCTCCAACCCAAGCTAGAAATCGTGCGCAAGGCGGAGGCAGGTTCGCCAATCCGCGGATTGCGCCCATTTTAAGATGCAGGGAGACTTTCGGGAGTTGGCGGGCTCAAGCAGATCAATCAATCCACCTGGAGGCGAAGTGCAGAAGATGGCAAAATGGGAACGGGTTGCTTCAGCAGTACCCGTTGCGCCTCAACGTGAAAAAGGACCGATGGAGTTACGGGATTATCCCCAAGCGATACGTAAGTTCCTCGATTGTGCTGACTCCTCGCCAAGCATATTCCTGTAAGTGCCTCGCTTCGCTTTTGTTCTCAACGCAGTCAACTTTCCTTCCAAACCTAATCTACTCTTCGCGAATCCAATTCAATGCCTTGGAGTAAATGGCCATTCATGCATGCGAACAGTTCCTCTGCGAGCAACCTTAGCGCTGCAAGCCGCAGGTCCACGCCGCCTCAACCGTCCCGGTCTTTGCGAGCGCTGGACTCGCCCAAGGCGGCGCGATCCCGTCGCAAGTTCCTCGGTTTCTTTCCCGGCAAGCTGCGCGATCTTCGCCCTGGCGATATGGTTGACCTCCAGCGTTTCCTTTGGGTCCTGGGATCCGATGAGTATGAGGAGAACTAGACATGGCATCTCTGCCTGCTGGCAGTCCATCTAGCAGACCGCAACCAGAGGCTCCGAAAAGGTGTTCGCAACTGGACCATGCCTCTGGGCATCTCTTTAAAAAGAATAACCAGCGAAAGTGAACGCATCCTAACCAACAATATGCAAGAAACCATCAAGGAACCGATCG
>PLEA01000040.1 GCA_003136335.1 Acidobacteriaceae bacterium
CACTCACGATCGGGTTCGCGCGCCGTTTCGCAACATACAAGCGTGCCAATTTGATTCTCTCGGATATCGAGAAGCTTGCGTCCATGACCAACGATCCGAAGCGTCCGTTACAATTCGTTTTTGCGGGCAAGGCACACCCGCGCGATGACCCGGGCAAACAGGTGCTTCAGCAGATCGTGGGGTTGATGCGTGACACGAAATTTGCGAACAATTTTGTGATTGTGGAGGACTACGACATTAACGTCGGAAGGCATTTGGTTCAAGGCGTCGATGTGTGGCTGAATAATCCGCGGCGACCATTGGAGGCGTCCGGCACCAGCGGACAAAAAGTGGTCTTGAATGGGGGACTGAACCTCTCGGTCCTCGACGGGTGGTGGGCGGAGGCGTATGACGGTTTGAACGGCTTCGGCATTGGAACGGGCAGGACACATTTGAACGAGAATATTCATGACACACGGGACAGCGAGGATCTCTATCGCGTGTTGCGTGAAGAAGTGATCCCACTTTATTACAAGCGCGACGTTGATGGATTACCGCGTGGCTGGATCAGGCGCATGAAGCGCACTATCCGGACGCTTGGCTGGCGATTCAATGCCGACCGGATGGTCATGGACTATACGCTCAAGTGCTATGTACCCGCAGCCGGAGGGACCTCGGCTAACATGAGGACTTGACCGCGCTTCATTTGGCGTTGGCGACGGTGGTGCGCCGAGATCGCGACACAGCAGGCCGCAACGCTGGTTGCCACGGCTGCGACAATCGCAATGGCCGCGGCAACCGGAGTTGTTGAGCACTCACTGCACAATGACTTGGGCGATCATCTTCGGATGAACCGAGCAGAAGTAGGAATACTTGCCCGGCTTCGCAAACGTGTAGGAGAACTTGTCACCCGTATCGAGCGCCTTTGATCTGAAGGTGGTCTTGTCATCGCTCACCACGGTATGAGGCACATCATCGCTATTCGTCCAGGTGACGGTGGTCCCGGCAGAGACCGTTAACGCTGCGGGACCGAAGGTGAAGTTGTCAATTTTCACTTCGATTCCGCCAGGCGGCTGATCGCCAGGTCCGGCGGCCAATCCCCGCTGAGTTCCGGCGATCAAAGTAAACCCTAATACCATGGTGATCGCTACCGTTAGCATCCACAAAGCTTTTTTCTCGATCATTTTTCTCCTCCTTTGGAGAGTGTCTGCAAATTCAGAACTGGCGAACTGCAATTGAGAACTGCAACTGCGAATTGAGAACTAGACCTGCGGTACGTTTTTCGTGAATCAGGCTAACGAGGAGTCCACGATCCCCAACGTGTGCTTGCCGCGCACGAAATTCACATCCGTGATCCCTAAGAGATCGCGCAATTTTTCTGCGGGAACTTTCATCGGGCCCGGAGAAGCCGCTTGTCCCGGCTGCGGTTGCGGAAAAGCAGTGGACGTGGCGGTGTGGAACGTGACGTTACCCTCTACTTTCTGCATCGTCTGGTGAATGTGACCGTTCAGTACGGTTACTGAGCCGAATCGCTTCAGGTAGGAAAGCGCCTGCTCGCTATCGTCGGTGCCCCAACCCCATTGCGGATAGACGGCCCACAGCGGGATGTGTGCAAAAACGACGATCGGGGTGCTGCTTTTGAGCTGCGAGACGTCTTTCTCGATCCATTCCAGTTGATCAGGACCTAGAGTGCCCAAGCCGCCGGCTTTGAGGTTCATGACATTGACCAGGCCGATGAAGTGCGCGCCGTTTTTTTCGAAGCTGTACCAGCCGTCTCCTTGCCCCTGCCGGCCGAAGCGCTCGTGAAACATCTGGCCGTTGTCGTTGAGCACGTCGTGCTCGCCGGGAACGTAGAAAATTTGATCGGTCTTGAGGCTTTTCAGGGATTCGGCCAAAGTGTCGAATTCCTCGGGTTTCGAGAGATGCGTGAGATCGCCGGTGTGCAGGACGAAAGCGGGAGGCGTTGGCAGTGCATTGACCTTGGCAATCGCTTCACGCAGGGTTGCGGTCACATCCGGGTTGGCGTCTTTGTTGAAGCCGACATGGCTGTCGCTGATCTGCACGAAACTGAGATCGCCTTTCATGTGGCCCACTTTCTGTTGCAGGACATCGCTCAGGGCGAAGGACTTCAGAACTCCGCCCTGCAGCACGCACAGGGTGCCGGTGCCGGCCCAGGCCATGCATTTGAGNNTCGACGCCGTCCGGGTTCAGATTTTCTTTAATGTATTTAGACATGTGATGATTCCTTTCTCCCGGGCACGCTCGGGCGCTGCATTATTGCGTGTCGTGCCTCACTTCACATGACCCGGAGGGCGGGGCGAATATTCCCCGTGCGACAGAAAATCGGTATGGGGAATAAAATCGTTGACGGCGGAGTCTGGTACTAGATGGAGTCAAAAACCGAGGAGTCGCTTGCCCGTCGCTACACAGTCCGCGCGGTTTGAAGAGTTGGTCCTGCCACATCTCGACGCCTCCTATAATCTCGCCCGGTGGCTGGTGAGGAACGGCACCGAGGCCGAGGACCTGGTACAG
>PLEA01000150.1 GCA_003136335.1 Acidobacteriaceae bacterium
GGAAGGAAACTGAGAATCCTGAAACCCATTAACGAAGCCATCTAATTAAGATGGCGAGCGAGTCGCCGGGGCGTAACGCAAGTAAACCCATAAGGCCTGCTTGGGCTGGCTTAATGGGGCCCTGTGCTGGCCAATGCCAAGGGGGCCTATGACTTCGTGGAATACCACTACTATCCGGAGACGCCGGGCGAGGAAAGCGACACCTTCCTGGTGCAACAGGCGGCGCAGGAGTTGACCACGAACATCAACACCATCAGGTCGGAGCTGACCAAATGGGGAACTCCGGACACGCCCATTTACGTGGGCGAGATCGGAGGAGCTTATACCAATCCGGGCAAGCAGAGCTGGTCGATTACCCAGGGTTTGTATGCCGGCCAGGTGCTGGGCGAGATGATGAACGATGGTGTCTCGCGCCTGACCTGGTGGATTGGCTTCGGCAATTGCAACGGTACCAACGGAAATGATAGTACGTCGCTCTACGGATGGCAGGATTTCGGAGCCTACAATGTTTTCTCCGATGGATCGGAAGATCCCGCCTGTCCGGGCGCGGGCCCCCTCGGCACCATGTCTGCTACGGCGCGCGCGTTTCAGTTGTTCAGCCAGATGGCCGTCAACGGCCAAACGGTGCTGACAGCGACGGTCGCCGGCGACACGACCGACGTGCGCGCCTATGCGGCCACCAACCCCAACACGGCCCTGCTGTTATTCAACGATAACGAAACCGCCTCCCAGCAGGTGGTGGTCACGATTTCGGGCAAAAGCTCCTCTCCCAGCGTGAACGTCACCACTTACGACAAGGCCATCTACGACCTGTCGGGTTCGCCGACCGGCACTCCGCCGGATCCGGCAGGGACGAGCACCTGGGCCGCGCCAACTACCAGCAGCATGGGCGCGCAGACTCTGCCTCTGAGCCTCACCCTCACCCCGTGGAGCATGAACGTGGTCATCATCCAATAACCGGGTGAAACTCGAAACGCAGCGGCCCCACTGGCCGCTCATCCGGTCTTCACTGTATTTCGTTGAAAACGGTCGTCTTCTATCACTTGCTATCAATAACCAGAAAAACGACGTGATAGTGGAATCTGATAGATCGACGAAAGGCCGCGCAGGGTTTAGTGTTTGGGCGCGGGGAGTTCCGTCGGAGGTATCAGAAACTACGAGGGATGAAAGCATCACCGGCCCCTTCGGAGGGACTCGCCGAGCGGAGAACCTACCTCCCAATATTCGGGGGATCGCGAACAGGAGATTGTCGACGAGGCAGGCGGCCTTCCACGCGGGATTCGACTCGGGATCACGGTCAGGATCTGCCAAGTAGTGGAGGCGACCGACAAACAGTCCGCCCGCGGTTTGGCGCATGGTCAGGCTAGGCATCACAACTACCGGCGTTTGCGGGGGCTTGTCCTTCAATTCTCGCTCGCGAGAAGCGCCCGCTTAATCTTCATCGTTTCTGATGATGTCGTGTCTGGCATCGGCGTACCATCAATAGCTACACAGACTGGCGTTAAATCGCCATGTCACTCATTGACCCCGCAGGAGGGGTTTTGCGGCGAGGAATCCTCGGGTATCATGCCTGGCCCAACGATGAACCTTTTTTCTCAGGAGGACCAGGATGTCAGCCAGTCGACGAGAAGTGCTTTTCCTGATCTCGGGATTTGTCTCGAGCGCGGTTGAATTAGAAGGATTGCCGAACCAGGACAATTCCATTCCCTCGACTACGTACCCGTTCAGCGAACTACCAATAAGAATCGTAAACGGCGCGGCGATCCGCCCGGTTCTGAAAGGCAAACTGGCCACAGCCGAGTCGTTGGAAGTGCACGAAACCACATTACCGCCGGGCGGGATACCGCACGCCGCACATCACCACGTGCGCAGCGAAATGTGGCTCATTCGGGAAGGTACGGTACAGCTCACGATCAATGGCACAAGTCATGTTATGGGGCCGGGCTCGGTAGGATTTGTTCATTCCAACGACGAGCACGGCATTAAGAATGTCGGCACGACGCCGGCCACTTATTTTGTCGTGGCTGTGGGACCGGGGGCGGATGCCCAATAGTTCACGGCGTCACCACTCCAACGTAGTCAGCGCTGAGGACTGCTCGGCGTGTAGCCGCGTAATTCTCAATAAGTGTAAAGGCCCGATTTCAGCCGTTGCGGACATCCCCGAATGGGCTCACCCCAATAGAATCAAGTACTTCTTCGGGTAACCAATCCGGGTAACGAGAGGGCGGTGTCCTAATTTGACAGGACACCACCGACGAGAGTGCGTTGCGGCGGCTATTTCCCGGGTCTAGGCTGCTAGTCAATGAGACTCCACTCCCCACACCCTCAGCCCAAATCGCATCATGCAGCCGCGGTGGCCGCGGCAGGTATCGTCCGTAATCAGCGCCGGAGCAAGCGGATGGGCCTCAGCGCCTCGGTCGGATTGTCCGGAGAAGATCGCCTGAAGTGTTCATTTACCATGCCCGCCCGCGCCACCAATCTCAACAAGCACGGAGCGGCTGTGCAGTTGACTCGTGACCTTCCGGTTGGCTCCGTCGTACAGCTGCGAAACAAGAACGGTGGCCAGGTTTCTGCGCGGATCGTCGCTCTACTGAAAGCGTCCCAGGGAGTTTCCACCTACGCCATCGAGTTTGTCGAGCAAGACGGCGGCGCAACCAATTTCTGGGGCATTTCTTTCCCGTCGAACGCCTAGCTGCCCGCTCGCCTGGGCGCTCCAACGCTAGTCGTACATTATTCGTGTGAGGAACCATCTTCATCCCGCGTGCTGTCTGCGCGCCTCCACCGCATGAACTCAGGGTGAGCGTTGACGTGCGGGCCGGTGCCGTTCTCCGTGGGAATTCCTGGCATAACCTGGGCCATCCTCTGCTTTTTCCAAGAACCAAAGTAAACATCTTGAGATCAGAACTGTAGGGCTAGAATTGACTTCAGCCGCTTGTTTTTTATGATTTACGCTTCCCTTCTCGTCTTTGTCGCTGTGGCAATTTGGCGTGCTGGTTGGCGCAAGGGCCTCGAAATCACTGGAATCACTGCTGTCATCTGCCTTATCTTCGCTCTGACTTTCTCAACGAGCGTTTGGGATGTCCCTCGCAACCTTTGGGTCGGTCTGCGCGGCATCCTTTACTTTCCCGTTTATGCCATCCACCATCCAGCACAATGGCTTAATCTCCTGACTCCGACTGCCATCGTGGCAGCGGTTTGGTTTCTGTTCATTGCCCTGCGAAGACTGCGAAAGAAGCCAGCAACTGAGGATGATGAAGACATCGTGGATCCGCGCGGGGATGGTCAACTTTGACCAGTTCTGCGTTAGTAAATTGGGGCACGCAGACGAGAGAGTCCATGGCGAAGATTGCCGATGCCAGGCCAATATCGAACTGCTCATCGCCTTTGTTGTACTTGACTTGACTCGTTCCTCGGTCGCGGCGACGTGGTTCTGTAGCGCCGCAACTGTTGAAATATCGCGATTACAGTCAATGAGCAGCGGTCAAAACGTGTGATGGCCTGATTGCGTCAGTTGCCTCACCGAAACCTTGCTTTAGCCGCCGGGAGTAGGGTGACGGCGGTATCGGAACGAACCTCAAAATAGTGAACCGGCGAGTCTGTAATGATTTTTGCATCCGACCGGCGCTGCATCGCGGGCAGCGAACGCCCGCATCGAGGGAGTCCGCGCCACGGGCCTCATGGCGTACGGACCCCTTGACGGGCCAGATCGGCGGCCGACGCCAACGACGACGCGAGCAGCGCGGTCGGGCCCGTCAAGCGTGTGAGCGTCGACGGGGCACAGACGTTGCCGTCCAGGCTGATTCCATTCGGCGTCCGCAGCGAATTCGTCCACTGAAACAGATCGGCGCGGCGCCAGGGACCGGCGCCGCCCGGCAAGGACGAGGGCATGCTCGCGACCGACGCGTCCGCTTGCCAGAACGGCATCAACGCGAGCACATCGTGCCGGGCCGAATCTGCGAGCCGAGCAGCCTTGACCCACGCGGAATAGCTATAGAAGCCCATTCCGACGCCGCTGATCTTCGCGTAGTAGCCGACGTAGCGGACGATGAAATCGGCGATGAAGTCAGCACGCTGGCCTCCTTTCGGGAGTTTCCACGTGTCCCACTCGGTATGATTCGGGAACTCGACGTCGGCCCACGGCAGGAGATCGCCCGACCGGTAGCTCGCGAGGCGGAAATGCGCGAGCGCCTGCTCTTCGGGAGACCGTCCCGGATGGGCCGGGGCATCCGGCAGGACATTCACGTAGTGATAGGTGCCGACGATCAAGCCGGCGCTCCTCGCCGCGTTGATGTTGTGACGATAGTTCGGATCGGGGGAGTCGTTACCGCTGCCGCACTTGATGATGACGAACTGATGGGCACTCGCTAGCGCCTTCCAGTGGGTTGCTGATAGGGACCCCTGCGCCACTGACACATCGAAGCCGCTGGTTAACGAGTTCGGGAAAAGAGGTTCTCGACGCATACCTCCTCCTGCAGGCGATTGACCTCGGCGGGATGGCGCATCAGTGAAGCGTTCTGTCCCGGATTAATCCGCGTCTGGCCGCCACGGTCGTCGCGAATCGTACCACTGGGCATCCCGGCGTCGCAACCTTCTCGCGGCGGAATGTAGATGCTCCAAGATAATTTCAACTCGATGCGTGTTGCGCGTCTTTCGCGGCGATACCCTGCTTATCGCTCTGCCTTCCGCTTTCGAACAACATGCCGAACGCCGCCCTGTGCAACTCACCTCCGCACAGAAACGAAAACCCACGATGCCTCGCATCTACAACCTCTCCGGCCGCCCTGCCCTCGCGGCCGTTACTTAAACGAATACGGGGTGACAAAGTCTCGTTGCCGTTGACCTTCTCGCGGCGGAACGGTGGAATCCAACGTCCAAATGGTTGGTGAAAAATCGCCATAGCACTCATTCAATTCATATCCGCCGGACAGCTTGCCGCCACCCACTTGCCCGTGTACGTCGCATGTCCGTTCATAGTCTGCCCGTTCCCGGTCAAAACAATTGAGAACGATCCCGTGCCGTTTTCCGAGTCGTTGACGTGGATTGTGCCGTGTGCCTCGGCTGTTCCATAGTTGGCCATTTGGCACGACGTTCCCCGCACCTCCATGTCGGTGCTCGAAGACTTCAGCACCGTCCAGACACACTTTTCTCCCGATCCGCCTGCCCATGGATTGCTACTCAAGTCCTTCTCTTTCACGCACGATTTATATGTCCTGGGCTGCCCATTCTTCATCATGGCCGCGTATTGCGGTGGAAGCCCCGTCCACGTGATAATTTCGGTCATTTGCCAAAGGCCCGTTTTTACGTTCAGCGGATGCGTGTCTCCCGCGGCCGTAGCCAGCGAAGCCGCCAAACAAATCACCGCAACTGCGATTGCCTTTCTCATTTTCGCCCTCCTCAAAGGTTCAAATCCAAACAGACGATACCTCGATATTCCGAAAAGTCAACCCCATTTCCAACCCTTCACTGCCTCCGCTGTCGCACTACCTCAGAGCAACCAATGGAGCTTGGGATGGTGCTCTCAACAGACGTCCAGAGTTCACGGATCAGAAATTGGGATGAACGGCATCTGCCGATGGCGCGACGGCGGAAGTCCGAACCCTGGCGAGTCTAAAGCATTGATGGCGAAAAATCTTAGTACCCTATCG
>PLEA01000684.1 GCA_003136335.1 Acidobacteriaceae bacterium
CGAGCGTTACCGCGGGGCTCCGAGATTGAATATCAATCCGGAAACCGGGGAGACGTTGTGCATCGCGTGCAATTTGTGCGCGCTGGCTTGCCCGGAGAATCTCATCGTGGTTGGCTGGCAACGCGACGACCTCACACGCCGCAAAGTTCTAACGACTTTTACCTACGACACTTCCCGGTGCATGTTTTGCGGCCTGTGTGAAGATGCCTGCCCCACCGACTGCCTTGAGCTTACGCAGGATTTCGAGATGGCGACCTACACTCGTGAGGGCGCTATCTGGGACCGGCACCGACTCGAAGAAGGACCTACCCCGGCCCGGTATGTGCGTTGATTCCAACATACACGCTGTAAGCCACCGTGTTTCTTTTGCAGGGCCCATTGTCGGCGTGAATTCTAGTATGTATATTCATTCCCCGTAATTACCAAATGGAACTTCGTAAGGATCCGATTACTCGCAGCTGGGTTCGCGTCGGGCATCGCGATGATGTGCCGATACCGGCGTACGGTTGTCCACTCTGCGCCGAACGTTCGGCGGGGGTGGCCGCAGTCCTCGAACTTCCATCTGCCCACGACGCCCAGGTCCGAGTTATCCCGCATTTTCATCCGCTTTATGGAATTGAAGGCGATGCGGGCCGAACCGCCGACGGGATCTACGATCGTATGCGACCCCTTGGCGCTCACGAAATTATCATTGAATCGCAGGACCATAATCAGACGCTTGCCGCGATGAGCGACGAGCAGATTGAGCGCGTCCTCCAGGCGTATGCCTTCCGCATCCTGGACTTGAAGCGCGATGCACGCTTCAAGTACGTCACCGTGTTCGAAAATCGCGGGGCGCTGGCCGGCAGCGAGTGGGCGCACCCTTATTCCCAGGTGACTGCTACATTGTTCGTACCCCGGCGCATTCTCTACGAATTGCGTTCAGCCCGGCAGTGGTACGAGGAGAAAGAACGCTGCGTCTTCTGTGACATCGTGCGACAGGAAGAGCGGCAAGGTAAGCGCATTGTGGATACTCAGGGCGACTATGTTGCTTTCTGCCCCTACGCCTCACGCGTGCCTTTCGAGACCTGGGTGCTTCCGCGCCGGCATAACCACTTATTCGAGTTGCCCAGGCATGAATGTAATCGCCGCCATCTAGCTACGCTCCTGGGCCGGACTTTGCGGCGCTTAACCCAAATTGCGGAATCGTACCACCTGGTTTTGCATACTGCACCAAACATAATCCATCCCAAAGGCGAGCTATCGTCGTATTGGCGAACGATTGCGGAAGACTTTCACTGGCATATCGAGATCCTTCCCATTGTTGAACACCGCAGCAAGTCTTACAGCATCAAGGAAGTTTACTTTAACGCGCTTCTGCCCGAGCAAGCGGCGCAGCGCCTGCGCGAATTAGATGCAACCGTGAGCGTTGAACCTGCCGCGCCGGTTGATGTCAACCTCGACCCGCATCAGACTGTTGATCAGGTTGTTGACCAGGCTGTCCATCAAGCTGTTCATCAGGCTGTCGCTCAGCCCACGCGGCAAACTCTTTCTGCAACGAACTCCGAATTGCGTGGCGACAGTCGCGAGGTCAAACCCAAAATCGATCCGAGCGCATGAGGCACCGGCAGTGCGGCGGCATCATCTTCAACTTGATGTTGTTGATCGCATTGCTCCTGCTCATCGGCGTTATTTATCTTCTTCGGTACCCCTTGCTGCGCGCGACCGGCAATTTCTGGACGATTGAAGACACTGTTGAGCATGCCGACGCTATCGTTGTCTTGGGTGACGACAACTTCGGCGGTGACCGTGCATCGCGAGCCGCCGAGCTGTTTCGCGCCGGCTGGGCGCCGCAAGTTGTCGCCAGCGGGCGTATGTTGCGGGCCTATATGAGCGTAGCGGATCTGATCTCGCGCGACCTTGAAAGCCGCGGGGTACCGCCATCCGCAGTGATACGGTTCGCTCAGTATGCTGCTGACACGCGCGAAGAGGCTGAGGCGCTCCGGCAGCTTGCGATTGGCCATGGTTGGCACCGAGTGCTGGTGGTGACATCGAACTACCACACACGCAGGGCCCGCTACATCTTCCGGAAGGTTTTTCCTCCTGCAACTACGGTGTTGGTGGTTTCTGCGCCGGATTCCGATTTCAATCCAGATACATGGTGGGATTCGCGACAGAGCCAAAAGATCTTTTTTCTTGAAGGCGTCGGTTATTGCGCAGCGATGTGGGAACTGCGCGACGTTTCGCGAGAGACCAGTGCTACGGTGCCAGCTAAGCAGGTGTCGCCGTCACCGCCCAGGCATTAGCGGCCGCTCATCAGCGCTTTGTACGAAACCAGCGAAAGAGGGGGTTACCGGTACGCCGCTCTGCGCATAAATGTGCAGTCTTTTCGTGTTACGTCCCCTGATCTTTATACTATATTCACCGCCCTAGCCTCCGCACGAGTCCCGGCGGGCGTTTTGCCCGGTTATTTCTCAGCATTGCCCAGAGGAGGTTTCCATGTGGCGAAAGCAAGAGGAACCCAAGAGTTCATCTTCTCCTCGCGAAGCTAACGCCGGCCCAGTCGCAGGTTCACGGAACGAGCCGCCAAGCCCGGCTGTTCCGGTAATAACACCAGTAATAACAAAGATACCGCCGGCCCTGTCGCCAGTCGCCGCAGCGCTCCCGGAGCCACCTGCTGCTGCAACTCGGGTACCTTCCGTATCCACGGGAAATGTGAGCACCACGCTGGTCATCAAAGGCGAGATCACCGGCCGGGAAGACCTGTTTATTGACGGCGACGTGCAGGGGAAAATTCGAATCGACGGTGGCCGGGTGACGGTAGGCTGTAACGGGCGTGTTACCGCGGACATCGAAGCCCGAGAGATCACGGTACAGGGAAATGTAAGAGGGAATTTGCAGGGACAAGAGCGTGTGCAGATTGGCCCGACAGGGTGCGCGCGCGGAAATGTGATCACGCGCCGCATTTTTATTGAAGAGGGAGCCGAACTACACGGAACAGTTGAGATCACGCCAGCCGAAACTTCCGATCGCGGATCGCAGTCCTCGCACAGCAAATCGCCTACGGTGTTGGCGGAAGTGGCTGAGTCAGTGCCCGTCGGGGGTCAGGAGTCGCCGATAGTCGCATGAGCCTCCTGAGTAAACTCGGTGTCGTCACCGCTCCCTATCCCGCGGAGCGTCCCCGAAATGTTCCTGACGGACGCGGCCCTGCGCCGCTGCACGTCCTGGCAGGTTTGCCGAGCGCCGAGGCCAAAGCGCATCAGGGCCGGTTCTCTAACGGCCTGAAAGAATTTATGCGGCAGATCGAGGATATGCGTCGTGGCACGTTGCTCGACATGGGGCCACCGTGGCAAGACACCTTGAATATTTTTATCGAGCGGGGATTTAAAGTTTATACNNCTCGCCCGCCGGTCGCGCAGAGCGTTTTCTAGCGTCAAATCTGCACTACGGTCGCGATACATTCGATGCGATTCTGCTTTGGGACCTTTTGGATTACCTCGACCGGGAGACCGCGGCACGTGTCGTTACGCAACTGTCGGCGTTACTGCGCAGCGGTGGAGTGATTCTCGCTGTCTTTCATATGCGCATGCCGGAGAAGCTTCAACGCTACCGGGTGCTAGATGCGGCTAATCTTGAGCTAATAGCGGCAGCTCCCACGGTCCAACCTCAGCACATATACCAGAATAGGGAGATTCAGGATCTGTTTCAGGTCTTCCGTTCCTCAAAATTCTTCATAGGGCGCGATCAGCTGCGTGAGGGTGTGTTCGTCAAATAGCAGAGCAAGATTTTCGTCGCTATCGAAGCTCCGGTGCTACGCGGCATCTTTTCAGCAACAATTGGTTTGCGATTGGTTTGCGCCCTTGTTGGGCACTTTCACCCGCCTCACCCGGGCGAGC
>PLEA01000566.1:0-294 GCA_003136335.1 Acidobacteriaceae bacterium
GAAATAGCGGCCACTGGTATGAAGACCACAGAAATTTGTATCACACCTGAGGATTTGCCAGTCTTGACCAGGCGCACACCTAGGCCTTTATCTCTGCATCCAAAATCCCACCTCAACGAATTTTCATTCTGGCTGGTCGGGTTCACCAGGTGTAGTGAGCGCTATAACTGATCGTCTTCTCGCCGTCGGGAACGATGGTTACGGGGAACTCGATGGTTTGGCTGTCCTTTTTCTGGTAGTCATCGGATTTGCTGATAATTTCCCAGTTTTTACCGCGATATAAGTGCTCGACGA
>PLEA01000566.1:308-3158 GCA_003136335.1 Acidobacteriaceae bacterium
CCGGTGAATTCGACCTGGCCGTCCTCATTACGGCGGTAGAAACGCACCCGGCCTTTCGGCAACGGCATGCCGAGATGATTAGCCTTCGCGTTAACCAACTCGCGCATCACCCAAATCTTGGGATTGGATTCGGTGCCGTAGGAGTGATCGTTGCGAATGTTCTCCCAGTTCCAGCCGTTGTATCGATTGCCATCGATCTTCACGCCATCATAGAGGTAGACCTGCTTTGTGGTTACGCGGGTGGCGTGGATGAACTCCACCTGCTTGGTTTCGCGATCGCGCAAAGTCGTGCTGCGTTCGAGGGTGTAGAGGTGGTATTCATCGAAGGCCTTCTCGGTGACCGGCGGACCGATGGGGGCGGCCGCATCCACCGCGACCATCTGCGAGACCTGCCGGCCGGCCATTCCCGGCTGAATCTTGTTCACATCGCCAGCCATCAGTTTGATGCGGGCGTTCTCGAAGGTGCGGCCGGTCTGGTTGTCCATGGTGACCCAACCCACGATATCGACGAGGTCTCCTTTCTCGGGCGCGACGATGTTGTAGTCGGCCTGCCAGCTCATGCCGCCGGTCACATAAGAGAACTCTGCAGGAAACTTTCCTGCCTTGTCGGTGGCGAGGAGCCATTCGAGACGAGGCTTGAGGATGGTGTCGTCGGTCAGGTCCGGGAAGACGGGCGTGCCGGGCAGGCTGAATCGCAGCTGGCCATTGACCTCGATGATCGGCTGCTCGGCAGCTACAGCCATCTGCGCCTGGTAGTAGTTCTGGCCATAGCGGCTCATTGCGAAATCATTATGGGGCGTATATCCGCTGCGAATGACCTTGCCTTTGACCGTCTGCACGCCTTGAGGTGTTCCAACTTCAAAGTTGATCGTCTTGCCTTCATACAGCGAAAGCAGCAACGGCTCCGAGATGGGGTCGGCGCGGTAGTTCTGCTCTAGCACATGGAGATTATGTTTACCGGTAGGGTCCCGCAGGATCACCGAGTCGGGCTCAAGGTGCATGGTGATGTCGTTCACATTGATCTGGTTTTCGCCTGCCTTCAGATCGAGGGGGAGTTCCTGGCGGACAACGGCGAAGTCCTGGTTGTATATGGTGAGCGACGGTTGCGAGACCTGCTGCGCATAAAGGCTGCCACAAAAGACGAGAAAACAGACGAAGCGAGCGTTCATGAAGGTAACCCTCCGTGGTAGCGCCTAAGAAGTCGATTGTCGCGTAGAGGCCGCTGGACAGCCTCTGCTTTCTCAGCCAAACTCAGGCTATCTCGGTTAGAACGACGGGGGGAGTGACTCTTGCGGGGCAGAGGATCGCGGATTCTTTCAGTCTAGGGGCCACCCGAAAATGAAAACGATAGTAACCAAGGCGAAGGTTGCTCACTTGCCTTGCTCTTCCAGAAACTTCTCCACTTCCATGGCGGCCATGCAGCCGGTGCCTGCCGCGGTAATCGCCTGGCGATAGCGGCGGTCCTGCACGTCGCCGCATGCGTAGACCCCGTGGACGCGCGTGAAAACGTAGTTGTGCGTCTTGAGGTAGCCATCGGCATCGGTGTCGAGCTGGCCGGCAAACATCTTCGCATTGGGCTCGTGGCCGATGCCCAGAAACAGCGCGCTGGTGGGAAAGTCCCAGACTTTATCCGTCTTTACGTCGCGCAATTTCAGCCCAGTGACTTCCTTGTGGTGCACATCGTAAACGTCTTCCACCACCGTATTGAGCAGGAACTGAATCTTGTCGTGATGCTTCGCGCGCTCCAGCATGATCTTCGACGCCCGAAAGGCATCGCGACGATGGATCACCGTCACCTTGGTCGCAAAGCGCGTAAGAAAGAGCGCTTCCTCCATGGCGGAGTCTCCGCCGCCGACCACGACGATCTCCTTCCCCGAAAAAAAGAAGCCGTCGCAAGTCGCGCACGACGAAACCCCATGGCCGATGAGTTGCTGCTCATGCGGCAAGCCCAACCAGCGCGCCGAAGCACCACTGGCGATGATCAGAGTTTGCGCATGAACTTGATGAACGCCCACGTGCAGCAGAAACGGGCGCTTGCTGAGGTCGGCGCTGGTCAGATGCGCCAGGCGGTATTCCGCGCCAAAGCGCTCCGCTTGCTTGCGCATGTTCTCGACCAGCTGCGGGCCCAGAATACCTTCGGGAAATCCGGGAAAGTTTTCCACTAGTGTGGTCATCGAAAGTTGCCCGCCCGGCTCGTGGCCTTCGATGACCAGCGGCTTCAGGTTGGCGCGCGCCGTGTAGAGGGCAGCAGTGTGCCCGGAACATCCGGATCCGATGATGACAACGTCTCGAGTTTCGCTCATGAATAATTAAGTCGTTGCAGATTAGATGGCTGATTTCACAATTTGATGCAAGCCGCTCCGTTCGAGCGCGAGACCAGAGAGACTCGAATCATTTGTCTGGAGCCGTTTTCGACGGTGTCGCCTTGGTTCCTTTGACCTTTGGCGCCGTCTTAGTCTTGGACTCTGCATTCGACTCCCCGCTGATTTTCCCTAACTCCTCCGGCACAATTTTCTTGACGCTCAACAACCCGCGATAGTTCGCCAGCACGTCCGACGCGCTGCGGAACAGCGGCTCATATGCGCTCTGATCCGGCGCCGGACCGCCTTCGGCAGCCAGACACCGAGCCAGCGCCACCGACGATTTGCCAAATCGTTCCAACCGCACCCGGCTGGCAGGCGTGTTCGATCCGAGCATGGCCTCGGAACTGGTGACCGACGAGGCACTGTCTTCCAGCGACACCTGAATCAGATCTTTGGGATCGCGGACGTGCAGCACCAGCGTTTCCACCATGGTCTGGCCGTCATTGCTGAAGGAATACTGCACTCTGGAAAAAAGCGCCTGCACCGA
>PLEA01000359.1 GCA_003136335.1 Acidobacteriaceae bacterium
CCGCAGGCTGCCAGTTGGTCGACATTGAGCTCCAAACCGCCCTCAAGTGTAAGCTCGAACAACTCCAAAAAATCCGCACCCGCGCGGCGTTGATTCTGTCTTTCCACGATTTCCGGGCCACCAAAAAGCTGGACGAAACGTTGGAAAAAATGCTGGCTTACCCGGCTGACTTCTACAAAGTGGTCAGCACGGCAACCACTCTCGCCGACAACGTCGCCATGATCAAGTTTCTGGCCCGGCAGGGCGACCGGCAATCCCTGGTGGGCATGTGCATGGGTGAACAAGGCATTATTAGCCGCGTTCTGGGCGTCCGTGCAGGAAGTGTGTTCACTTTCGCCGCAGCAGTTGCTGGCGAAGAAACTGCCTCCGGGCAGGTAACCGCGCAAGAATTGCGCAGCGTTTATCGCATCGCGCAGGTTGACGTGGCCACGCGAGTCTACGCCGTGGTAGGCGATCCGGTGGCCCACTCGCTCTCCCCGGCGATCATGAATGCGGCATTCCGCCGGGAGAACGTGAATGCAGTCTACCTGGCTCTGCATGCCAAGACACTGAAAGATCTCCTCACTTGCTTGCGCGAGATTCCCATTCACGGCATCAGCGTGACCATGCCCTACAAGGAAGCAATCCTTCCGCACCTCGACAACACGGACGCCCACACCACCAAGATCGGCGCCTGCAACACGGTCGTACGGGCGCAGGATGGCAAGCTCTACGGTTTCAATACAGATGCGGCTGGGATCGTCCGGCCGCTGGAACGCCGTCTGAATACGCTGGAAGGCGCGCGAATTCTAGTGATCGGAGCCGGGGGAGCAGCCCGCGCTGCAGTCTTTGGGCTGAAGGAAAGAGGGTCGGAAGTTTATATTTTGAACCGCACCGCCGCCCCAGCCAAAAAGCTAGCGCACCAGGCTCGGGCTCGACTCATCAAGCGCGCGGACCTGAAGAAGTTGGCGTTCGACGTCATAATCAATGCGACTCCGGTTGGAATGGGCAATCAGCGCGAATCCCCGCTGCAAGAGCAAGAGATCAATGCCCGCTATGTCTTTGATATGATTTACGATCCGGCGGAAACCCGCTTCATGAAACTAGCCAAGGAACGCGGCGCCCAGATCATCCCGGGAATCGAGATGTTCGTCCATCAGGCGGCCCGGCAGTTCGAAATCTGGAGTGGTAAACCCGCGCCATGGGACGAGATGTTGCGCGTGGTTCTTCTCGCCCTGCAAGAGCGGGCTAACCGCTCCGCAGCCGGAAAATGAGCGCCTGCGATGCGTCCCTCGAAGAAAAAGTTGCATTTTCCTCGCTGCACCAAGTAATATGCAGTTAGGGGATGCGACTTTAAGCATTTCCAGATACTTTGACCCTTGTTCCGCCCGTTCCAACCACCACAGTATAAGCTTTGGCGAAAGACTCAACGTGAGAGGTGGCCCGGTCCGCCTCCATCCCGGTTCGGAGAGTTCACTATGGCGTGGTACGCGTATTGTCTTACCGAGCATCAAACCCTTCCCAATGGAACCCGCACTCGCCGTCCTTTCCTGCTCGAGGGCGTTCAAGGAGTGAACGGCGCTGCGGTTCTGAGCTATCCCAGTGGTGAATTCGCGGTTATCGTCAGCGAATACGACCGCGCGGCAGGTGAACTTGACCAGAAATCCGCGATCGAGCACGCTCGCGTGGTCAGCAANNGCTTTTGGCCTGAGCGTCGCCAAACTGCGCGGAAAGTCCGAAATGCACATCAAATTGGTGGTTCGTGACGGCTCGCTGCGCGAAGCGATGATCGACATCGAACTGCCGGACACCGTAGGCGGCGACTATTTGTCGAAGCTGAAGGTGAAGGCGTCTCGTGAGCGCGAGCGCCAGACCAAGGCGCGGGCTCTCTCGGTCCGGGTGCACAAGCTGTTCAACCCACTAGAGGAAGAAGTCAGCTGCAAAAAGGTCGCACCAGAGGGCATGTTGATCGACATCGCCCATCTGATCGACTCCAAGAGCGTAGAAAAGTATCAGAACCGCTACACCACCGCCGCCAAGCAGTTGAAGAACTGCGAAGTCGTGATCAGCGGTCCCTGGCCTCCCTATCACTTTCTACCTGGGAAGCTGCGTACCGTCGCCGGCAACAGCTAGACTCCAGAACTTAGGTTTCACCCAAGCCCATGGCTGGCCACAAACCCGCCATGGGCTTGGTGTTTCTACCATCTGGTACCAGAGTGCATTGAATATGCATTGTTCTGCACTTTCGATTTTCCGTTTGATTTCGCCGCGTGCATTGTACCGACCTCTCGCGTTCAACTAAGTCGTTAACCTTCAGACATTTATAGGGTCCGGTGAGGAGACTCACACAGCTTTCCCACTTTGGCGCAGCAAATGCACTTTCACGAGGTAACAAAGAGGCCGCAAACTCTAGCACCATGACCTTCACTCTTTCTACGCGTCACTTCCCGAACCGTTCCGGCTGGCGGAACGGAGTCTTGCATCGCCTTTCCTGACATTCCCTACCAAATCAGTAGCCTCTTGAACATGGCCCCAGCAATGGGGCCATTTTTTTTGCTTCTGAGGAATTGCGAATCGGAATCAATCAACCAGCTAGCATGTTCCACTGGGACGACTCGGGGTTCCGGATTCCTGAGTGGGAAGAGTCTGCGTGGCTGGCACTGCGAACGGTGTGGTTCCAGCAAGATTCGCCGCACATTGCAAGATTGTCTGCGGGTCGCCTTGGAGAGTAGATGGCAAACTCGGAATCGACTGGTCAGGATTTCTGAAATTAAACGCGCTGGTTAAATCTCCGACGGTTGCACGGCGCCAGGCGCTTAAATTGGGCACTTCGGCCCCGAATAGAGTCTCAAGAAATCGCAACACCGAAGTGTGATCGAACAGGTCCGAGGACACGAATCCGCCACGACTGAACGGCGAGATGATTAGCATAGGGACGCGAAAACCTAATCCAATTGGCCCGGTAGTGGCAGGGCTGCCGACCACAGTCGGGTCCGGAACCGCGGGCGCGGTCACATATTCGCCTGGCGTGCCGGGGGGCGCCGTCACCGGGGGAACATGATCAAAGAATCCGCCATTTTCATCGTAGTTCACCAACAAGACCGTCTTCGCCCACAGCGCCGGGTTGGCGCTGAGAGCACTGACGATGAGGGAAAGAACATTCTCCCCAAAGAGCGAAGGCGCGGGCGGGTGATCCGAAGTCAAGATCGAGCCGATGAGCCAGGATACTTGGGGCAAATTGCCAAGCGCTACATCGGTCAGGAAGTCGACAGGAAACTGCGGTCCGAATGCATTCTGATGCAGCACCGATGTGGCATCCTGGAAATTCTTGAAGTAGGAGAGGACATTGTCGGAGAGAATGCCGCCCAGAATATTCTCATCCGGCGACGAGTAAACCTTCCAGGAAATTCCCCGCGCCTGAAGTTGCTCGGGCATGGTCGTATAAGTCAGACGGCCATACATTGCCGAGCGATTTGCGACGATCGTCTGCAAAATCGGTCCGCCGTTTTTTCCATCTGGATCGAGCGAGGCCGCCATGGTGTAGAGGCGATTCGGATCGGTCGGGCCGATTACCGAGCAAAAGTAGTTGTCGCAGATCGTGAAGCCGTCGGCCAGGGCGTAGTAGTAGGGAAGGTCGGCGCGGGTGTAGTAGCCCATGCTCAATACCGCGTCGTTGGCGTCAATCGCGAGACGCGAACTCACAAAGCCGTCCATCTTGCCGTTGTCCCAGCTCTGATGCTGCGGCACCCAATCGTGGCTAATGTCGTGCGTGCACGCGGCATTCGCTTGCGAGGTGTCCAGATGAAATGGCACGAGCT
Organism: Acidobacteriaceae bacterium; assembly: GCA_003136335.1. Next base: position 3,798 of record PLEA01000359.1, read on the forward strand.
GTCTGACCGGTGAGATCGTCGTGTTCGCCGGATCGGGTTGCTGGAATGCCGCGCCTGGATCGGAAAATCCGCGGACACCGCGGTAGCTTCCAAAGTAGTGATCAAAGGACCGATTTTCCTGGGTTAGGATCACGACATGTTCGATGTCAGTTATTTTCGAGCAACCGGACGGAACGGACTGGACCAACTTGGAGATACTGCAACCGTGCAAACCCAAAGATGCCAGCTCTGCAAAAGCCGCCGCACTTCCCAGTTTAAGTAGCTCTCGGCGAGTGAATTTCTGCATAAGTCCCAATTCTTAGATGCGCTCTCCGGAGCAAAGGTAGGACTGGCTACCATGCTCCTTTTTAGCGCGAAAACCGGACCTGCGGCCATTCCCGAGACACAGGGAACGGTTCTAACTGACTGGCTAACAGGGTGTGACTCATGGGCCGCATAGCCGTCAAACTAAAATGCGAGTGCATCCACTCGACCGCACTCTGCCAGAATCGAACAAATTGCAGTCCGGTTCCGTACCATCGAAATAGGGAGAACTGCAAGTGTAACCCTGTGTCGCTCCAGCAGCATTGTCAGAGGCGGCGCGAATGCAGTTTTGCCGGACGAGACGGCGCTGAAGCTCCGACGCCAGGCGAGGATTCCATGGAAACACTCAGACAGGATATCCGATATGCGCTCAGGAATTTAAGCAAGGCTCCTGGCTTCGCTGTGGTCGCGGTGCTCACGCTGGCGCTGGGGATCGGGGCATCCACGGCCATCTTCAGCATTCTGGAAAACATTCTCATGGAGCCCTTTCCTTATCCCGATGCGCAGCGTTACATGTTCCCGGAGATCCATGACACGGAACGAAATGAGCCGGGCGGGCGTAATGGGTTCACCGGGCCCGAGTTCTTGGATTATGTGGCGCAGAATCACGTCTTCGACCGCGTGATCGGCAATGACAACGTGGACGTGCTCTACCGCTCCGGCGAAGGCACGCAACTCCTGCAAGGAAATTACGTAACGCCTGGAACCTTTGAATTTCTGGGCATGGCTCCCCTTCTGGGCCGGGCGATGCAACCTGCGGACTACGAACCAGGCGCCCCTCCCGTTTTCGTGCTGCGGTATAAGACCTGGGTCAACGAGTTTGCCGCCGATCCCAAAATCTTGAACAAGACATTCGTCCTGAATGGCATGGCGCGAACCCTGGTCGGCATCATGCCACCGCGCTTCGGATGGGGCGACGCCGACTTATGGATTCCCGATAAGCCAAGCCATGCCGTTCAGAAAAACGTCAGAGCCGGAGCTTTCAACCGTTACTGGTCGCTGATGGGACATTTGAAGCCGGGAGTGTCGCACCAGCAAGCCGTGGCGGATCTGACCGTCGTAGCCAACCGGCTCGCACTGATCTACCCCAAGGATTATCCGAAGCACTTTACGGTAGAGATTCAATCGCTCACGGATCTGGTAGTCGGGCGCTTCCGCACCACTCTTTATATTGTGCTCGCTGCCGTTGGTCTGCTGCTACTGATCGGCTGCGGAAACGTGGCAAACCTTCTACTGGCGAGAGCAACAACTCGCGAGAAAGAATTTGCCATTCGTTCGGCGCTCGGCGCGAGCCGCAGCCGTTTGATACGCCAGCTCCTCGTAGAGAGTCTGATGCTGGCGCTGGGCGGCGCGGTACTGGGAACTCTGCTGTCTTGGGGTGGTTTGAAATCGATCGTCGCCCTGATGCCGCAAGACATTATTCCAGCCGAAGCGGTCATTCGCCTGAATGCGCCGGTGCTGCTGTTTGCTCTCGGCGTGACGATTCTGACGGCTCTAACTTTTGGCCTCGTCCCCGCGCTCAAGGCCGCCCGAAAAGATTTGAACGAGCCGTTGCGAGACACCGGCAAAGGACTCAGCGGCGGTTTCCGTCACGGGCGACTCCGTAATGCAGTCGTCATCTTGGAAGTCGCGCTTTCGCTCACGCTGATGGTCGCCGCCGGGCTTCTGATGCGGAGTTTTGTGGCGCTGCGCGAAGTGCATCTCGGATTTCAACCCGATCACGTACTGTCAGCCAGGCTGCCGCTCCCGGTCGAACGGTACAAGACCGCGGATCAGATCGCCGGCTTTTATCGGCCTTTATTACTGCGCCTGAAGGCCTTGCCGGGTGTGGTTGCTGCCACCGAGACCAGCACACTACCGCCCTACGGCGGCATCCCGAGCGACATCGAAGTTCCCGGAAAGACTCATTCCGAGAAATGGGAATCCATCTTTCAACTGTGCAGTGAAGGATATTTCCAGGTTCTCCGAATCCAGTTTCTTAATGGCAGACCTTTCACAGAGGCCGAGGTCGCGGGCGCTCGCAAACTCGCAGTCGTGAACCAAACCTTTGTGAAAAAGTACTTGCTCGGAGAAAACCCCATCGGCAGGCAAGTTCGCATCACTCAACTTGCCGAATTTGAAGACAAGGTGGCGGACCCCACGTTCGAAATCATTGGGGTGGTCGCCGATGTCAAGAACCGTGGCCTCCAGGATCCTGCCGGGCCGGAAATCTGGATACCCTACACCGTTACGGGCTCAGCGTTTCGCGGCATTCTGGTTCGCACCGCTCAAGAGCCGCTGACCATGCTGAAAGCCGTTCGCCACGAAGTCTGGGCCACAGACTCAAACGTAGCCCTCACGCTGACCGGCACCCTAGAGGGCTACATCAGCCAGTTCTCTTACGCCGGGCCGCGATTTGGTTTCACGCTGATGATCATCTTTGGCATCATCGGCCTGATCCTTGTCACCATCGGAGTTTACAGCGTGCTCTCCTACACGACGGTGCGACGCACCCAGGAAATCGGTATTCGCATGGCGCTCGGTGCGCAAGGCGCGGATGTCCTCAGCATGGTGATCCGCATGGGCCTCCGGCTCGTGGCCATCGGTGTGGTCGTGGGACTGATCGTCAGCTTAGCGTTGGGGCGAATCCTTGCGACTCAACTATGGGGAGTTTCGGCTTACGATCCGTGGACATTGACGTGTGTACCCATGGTGCTGCTCATGACCGGATTCTTTGCCTGCTGGTTGCCCGCTCGGCGCGCGGCTCGAGTGGAACCGTTGGTCGCGCTGCGCTACGAATGAAGTGACTTCCCGCAAGCAGGGAGAGTGGTGTGCGGTGCCGATGTTCACAGCTGACCCTGTCTTTGCTACCTATTCGTATCGCAGCGCCACCATGGGGTCGGTGCGAGCAGAGCGGAGCGCCGGCAGGTAACTTGCTAAGAAGGCTACACCCAGCAGCAACAGAGTTACGGCCGAAAACGGCAGCGGGTCGCCAGGCCGCACGCCGCGCACCAGCCCAACCAGCACTCGCGTAGCCAGCAGCGCACCGCTGAGCCCGATCACAGTACCGGCAAGTGCAAGACTCATCCCACGGCGCAGGACTAGCCGCAAAATCTCCCCACGTGCCGCACCCAGCGCCATGCGAATTCCCATTTCGTGGATTCGCTGCGTCACTTCATACGACACGATGCCATACAGCCCGACGGCAGCCAGAACCAGCGCCACCGACGCAAAAAGGCTGAGCAAAAGCGCGTACACGCCAGGCTCCGCCAGCGAAGACGAAAGAACCTCGTCCATGGTGCGTAGCTGCAGGATCGGCACGTCGCGGTCCACCGACTGCGCGACGGCTTTGAGGTTGCCAGCGAGTTTCGCAGGCTCGTCGTCGGTGCGCACAACCAGAACCAACCACGGCCAATCCGGGCCGGGCTGCAGGTAGTCCAGAAAAATTTCTGGTTGCGGCGTGACCCCGAGGCTTCGTTGCCGCACATCTCCCGTGACGCCCACAATGGTCAGCAGCCGCGCGTTATCGAAGGTAATCTGTTTCCCTAGCGGATCTTCGCCGGGCCAAAACTGCTGCGCCGCCGAACTGTTCACCACCGCTACCCCAGGACTGCTTCCGGAATCGTCTGTCGTGAATTCGCGGCCTACGCGCAGCGGTATTCCCAGGGTTCGGAAATAGCCTGCACTGGCGATATTGACATTCGCCTGAAAGCTGCGCCCGGGTGCTGGATCCGGACGTCCAGCGATGTGAAATGCCAGATCGTCTTCACCGCCGCCCAGAGGCAAGTCTGCGATGAACGACGCGGAGCGCACACCGGGAATGCCGCTGATGCGGTCGAGGACGTTCTCAAAATAGTTCAAACGGTCTGGAGTTCTTGCGAACTTGAGCCGGGGCAGGGAGAACTCCACGGCCAGCAAATGATCGGCCTGAAAACCCGGCGCTGTGCTGCGCATGATGAGAAAACTCTTGAGAAGCAGGCCCGCTCCAGAGAGCAAGATAAGCGCCAGCGCCGTTTGCATGATCACCAGGCTCGAGCGAACACGCTGTCCTCGCCGACCTCCTGTGGTGCGCGAGGACTCGCGCAAGCCGTCATGCACATCGACCGAGCCGGTGCCCAGCGCAGGCAGGATTCCGAACAGAATTCCGGCCGCTGCAGACACACCGAGAGTAAATCCAAGAACCCAGATGTCGGTGTGCGTGTCAGCCAGCCGGGGAATGTAAAAATTTCTCGCCAGCAGGGCCACGAGCAGCCGCGTGCCCCAGGCCGCAAGCAAGAGGCCAGCCGCACCGCCAGCAAAGGCCAGCAGCATACTTTCTGTCAGCAACTGCCGCGTCAGCCGCGTGCGCCCCGCCCCCAATGCCACTCGTACCGCGATTTCCCGCTGCCGCGATGCGCTTCGAGCAAGCACGATACCGGCAACGTTGGTACACGCAATTAAGAGCACGAACGTGACGACTCCGACCATAACCAACAGGCCGGTTCGGACAGGCCCAAGAAAAGAGTCGGCCAGCGGCATCACGTTCGCGCCGACATTCTTGTCCGATTTCGGAAATTGCGCCGCGATGTCATGCGTGATGACGTTCATCTCAGTTTGCGCTGCCGCGATCGGGACGCCCGGCCGCAGACGGCCGAGGACCCCCAAAAAGCCATGATTCCGATCGGAATCACGAACCATCGGCATATAGATTTGTTCCGGCTGGCCGGGAGGAACTTCAAAGCCTGGAGGCATTATGCCGATGATTGTGTACGACCGCTCGTTAATCCGAATCGTTTTGCCCAAAGCGTCGGGGCGCTCTGCAAAATGCCGCTTCCAGAAAAGATCGCTCAAGAGCACGACCGCGGACGCGCCGGGTTCCTGTTCATCACTGCGAAAGGGCCGGCCGAGCGCTGGCAGCACGCCCAGAGTCTCGAAAAATTCCGCTGAGGCCTGCACTGCTGGAACACGTTCCGCTTGATTCTCGGCCGTAAGAGTTGCGCCCCGAGTTGTAAAAGCTGCAAGGTTTTCGAAGCTCTTGTTCTGAGCTCTCCAATCCTCGAAGTCAGGGTATGAGGCAACGTCTTGCGTCTGGCCTGTGGCTGTATCCGTTGCCCAGATCATGGTCAGGCGATTGGCTTGGGGGAATGGAAGTGAGCGAAGGATAACCGCGCGAACAACGCTGAAGATCGCGCTGTTTGCGCCTATCCCGAGCGCAAGGGTCAACACCGCGATTGCAGTAAAGCCTGGGCTCCTGCGCAACTGCCGCAGCGCGTAACGAATGTCCTGCAACCAGGCCTGCATCGAATCTCCTTGGAAGCATTGTGCTTCCCCTCTTACCGGTAGCAACCACGCCGCCAAAGATGTCGCGTACAACTTTATGAAAATGAATCTAAAGTTGTTTTGGGAACAGGTAAGAGTGTTCAAATTCGACAAGCTCATGTTCGAAATCGAACATCCTCATCCGCTACTCGAGAAGAGGGGATAGAGTGCCCAGAG
>PLEA01000540.1 GCA_003136335.1 Acidobacteriaceae bacterium
GGTCCGAACGGCTCCGGCAAGACCACGCTGATGAACCTGATGACCGGCTTGGTGAAACCCACGCGTGGGCGGATTCAGGTGCTCGACTACAAAACGGACGATCCCGAAAACCTGTTCAGGATTCTGGGCTATTCGACGCAATTCGACGCGTTTCCGAAAGGCCTCACGGGATTTCAGTTTGTGTATTCCTATCTGCGGCTCGCGGGAAGAGATTCCGAGAGCGCCGAGCAGTTGGCCTGGCGGGCCATTGAGCGGGTGAATCTGACTGACGCGGCCAAGCGAAACATTGCAGGTTATAGCAAGGGAATGCGCCAGCGAATCCGGCTGGCGCAGGCGCTCTCTCACGATCCGAAAGTGCTGGTGCTCGATGAACCGCTGAACGGCCTGGATCCGCTCGCCCGATCGGAGATGATCGCTCTGTTCCGATCGACGGCGGCGCAAGGGGCTTACGTAATCATTTCCAGCCACATCCTGCACGAAGTCGATGTAATTTCCGATCAGGTCATCCTGCTGAGCAACGGCTACGTGGTAGCTGAAGGCCAGATCCAGACGGTGCGTGGCGAGATTCAAGAGCATCCCACGCAGATCTTAATCCGCTGCAGCCGGCCGCGCGAGCTGGCCGCGAAAATGTTTGAGTACGAGCACACGATCGAAGTCTCTATTCACAAAGACGAGCGTGGCCTGCTTCTGAAAACGCGGGATGCGGACCGCTTCTATCTGACGCTGAACGAAATTGCCTTGAGCGGGATCGACATCGAATCAATCGCCCCCGCGGACGACGATGTGCTTTCCGTTTACGAATATTTGATCGGAAACGAAGAGGCGGTCCGATGAAGAGAATCTGGTGGGCGCAGATCAAAGCAGTGATCCGGCTGGAAATGAAGAAGACGTTTTTTGCGAAGCGAGGTCTGTGGATCTACCTGGTGGCTGCTCTGCCGGTTCTGCTTTTCATCGCATACGCCATAACAATTTCCAGCCTTCAGCATCAAAGCGAGAGCGTCGCAGGACGCGGCGAAAAGTCGCTCACGTACCAGGATCTGCGGGCGGTTAAGACTGGCATGAAAGATCAGGAAGTGATTGCAATCCTTGGAAGGCCGCCGGTCCGTTTTCATTGGTCTGAAAATCGGCCACCGGAGACGGAGAAGGGCACGAGCATCGAGGTCCAGCATGAGGATTACCACTACTCCGATGGACAAAACGATCTGTTCGTAGGGCTGGCGGACGGCAAGGTTGTAAGTATCAATATTCACGAATTTAACAGTGTGGGCCAAGACTCGATCATGTTCGCCGGCGTCTTCCAATTCTTCTTTCTGCGCCTGGCGATCTTTTTCGGATGCCTCGGAATCTTCATGAACCTGTTTCGGGGCGAAATCCTCGACCGGAGCCTTCACTTTTATTTTCTTGCGCCGATACGCCGCGAAGTCCTGATGGCAGGGAAGTTTCTTGCCGGGTTGCTGGCCACTTGCACCATATTTGTTACCAGCGAACTGCTGCAAACCATTGCTTTTCTTTGGCACTTCCCTCCCAGTGTGCGCGACCTCTATCTTTATCACAATCACGGTCTTGAACATGCCGCGATCTACCTGGGAGTGACTCTGCTTGCCTGTGTTGGGTATGGAGCTTTCTTTCTGGTGGCGGGAATGTTGTTCCGGAATCCGATCCTGCCGGCGGCGGCAATATTGATCTGGGAAGGAATCAATCCGTTTTTGCCAGGGGTGCTCAAGCAGTTCAGCGTCATCTATTACTTAAAATCGTTATGCCCCGTGGATATCCCGAGTCCGCCGGGCACGCCTGCTGTGCTTGCATTGCTGGTCTCCAACTCAGATCCGGTTGCAGCTCCAATCGCAGTGTTGGGGATTCTAGTCGTGGCGTTGGTCGCTCTCTATGTGTCGAGCGTTCAGGTCCGGCGCATGGAAATTAACTACACAACCGAATAAATTACACCGGTTTCGCCCAGTTTGAGTCAGTGGCGCTTGAAATATTGCACCGCTTTCTCATGCGCCGCTGCCGCACGTCTGGTGGTGAACGTCCCAAGATTTCGCCGCTTTCCGGTCTTGACATTCTTTTTGCGCGAGTACAGACGATATTGGCCTGTTTTCAACTTTCGAATCATGTAAGAATTCTCGCCAATCAGTCCCCACCGCTGACCGAGGGGGACCGAAGCTCATTTTCCAGGCAGCCCCAGTTGTTCAATATGCATGAGCATGTCAGCGGCGTCGGAATAAACCCGAAAAGCGCCGGCTGCAAGCAAAGTTTCAGAGCATGCGCTTACATGCTGGTAATTGCGGTCGATCAAAGTGCCGTCGAGATCAAATAAAGTGGCGGGCATTTCCGTTTCAACAGACGGGAGAGTGTGACGCTGTAAGGGCTGCTTTTTCTGTCGCATAGTCCTGGCCGCAAGTTCCTGCGGTTACAGGAAACCTTCGGGGTTGGGTTGCTTGTGCCCGTCGAAAGGTTGCGGAACAAACTCCGAAAAGGTCAGTCGGTTATTTGCGAACAACAGCATTCGCTGTATAGCCATCTGAATAAAAGACGTTATCACTCCACGTTCAGCCGGGTCTTGTCGTCAAGAGGAGAGATTTTGGTTAAAAGGAGCCAAGCGAATGAGGATTGCCCAAGTCGCGCCACTTTATGAAAGCGTTCCTCCTCGCCTTTACGGAGGCACTGAGCGTGTCGTCTCATGGCTCACGGAAAAGCTGGTCTCGCTCGGACACGACGTAACCTTGTTTGCCAGCGGCGACTCGGTCACCAATGCGCGATTGGTTCCCATATGCAAAACGGCGCTCAGGCTCGATCCCGAATGCATCGATCCGCTGGCCCATCATGCTTTGATGGTAGAACGGGTTTTCAATCAAGCGGAGGAGTTCGATCTCATTCACTTTCACATCGATTATCTTCACTTCTCCCTGAGTCGACGCGTGCAAGTTCCATGTGTAACCACCCTCCACGGACGGCAAGATCTCCCAGATCTGATCCCGCTCTATAAGGAATTCGCGGAAGTGCCATTGGTCTCGATCTCCGACGCGCAGCGCCAACCTATACCTTGGGTCAACTGGGTGCAAACCGTCCACCATGGTCTGCCGGCAGACTCGCTCTCGCTGCATGAAGGCGGCGAAGGTTACCTTGCATTTCTTGGTCGAGTCTCGCCCGAAAAAGGTCTGGATCGCGCCATCGAAATCGCAATTCGCTCTGGAATGAAGTTGAAAGTTGCGGCGAAAATCGACCGTGGCGACCGCGACTACTTTGAAAGAAAGATCAAGCGTTCGCTCGATCATCCGCTGGTGGAGTTTATCGACGAGATTGGAGCCTCCGAGAAGCAAAAGTTCCTGGGCAATGCTGCAGCCCTTCTGTTCCCGATCGAATGGCCTGAACCCTTTGGCCTGGTGATGATCGAGGCCATGGCTTGTGGAACGCCGGTGATCGCACATCCTTTTGGCTCTGTTCCCGAGATTATTCCCGATGGCGTCGCAGGGTTCCTGGTTCGCAGCATTGACGAAGCGGTGGAAGCGGTAAAACGACTCGGCGAAATCGACCGGCGCGAATGCCGCCGGCACTTTGAGCTAAACTTCACGGATGAGCGTATGGCACGCGACTATGTGAAGCTCTACAATCAGTTGATTCATCCAAAATCGGCCTCAATGACGGTCGAAGAGGGAGCCTTGAATTGGATGGAAGTGGAATCGCCCACCCCCAGTACTACATAGCGACCACCTCGTCGCCGGCAGATGATCGNNTGGAATGCGCGGCCGTTATTGTTGAGTTCCACCGTCGCGACCAACAATTTTCTGTTTACGGCCGATCTTGCCAACCTTGACGTGTTCAGCGACGGTGCAATGGTCATTCATCGCGGGACGCTGCACCTGGTTCGATCGCGTTTTCTGTGGCACGATTCCTGCTTTGAGAAACTCCTGTTCGTCAATCACGGCCTGGAAAAGTTGGATATTCCGGTTCGTATCGGATTTGATGCGGACTTCACCGACGTTTTCGAAGTTCGCGGCACGGTCAGAGAACGGAAGGGACGGCGACGGGAAGAACAAATCAATGGCAATTCCGTCATTCTGTCCTATGAAGGACTGGACCACATTGTCCGCCAGACTTGCATTCGCAGCGACGCCAACGCTGTGAGGGCATCCCAGGCTGGGTTGGAATTCGAACTCGCCCTTCGTCCCAAGGAGAGGGTGACTGTGCAGCTTGAGATCCGCTGCGGTTCCGATGCCGCCCCAGACTCCATCGGCTACACCGAGGCATTGTCTTCGGCTCGCTTCGAACTCGCGGAAATGGCCCGGGCATTCCCCCAGATAACAAGTTCGAACTCCCGCTTTAGTGATTGGATGGCCCGCTCCCTTTCTGACCTTGAAATGATGATCGCGGGCAACCCTGAGCGTGATTATCCTTACGCTGGAGTTCCCTGGTTCAGTACCGTCTTCGGCCGCGACGGGATCATCACCGCCCTTCAAACCTTGTGGCTGAACCCGAACATCGCAAAGGGAGTGCTGGAATTTTTGGCTGCGTCGCAGGCGGATGAGATTGATTTCGTGGCGGACTCCGC
>PLEA01000564.1 GCA_003136335.1 Acidobacteriaceae bacterium
GCACGACTGGCCGGTTGCGACTCGCGCAAAGGTCGCATCGCAGCGGGCTATGATGCGGACTTCGTGGTGTTCGATCCCGACGGCGAATTCAGTGTGACAGAAGACAGATTGCACTACCGGCATCCGGTCTCTCCGTATCTGGGAGAAACGCTGCTCGGAGTGGTGAAGAGCACTTATCTGCGTGGGAACCTTGTTTTTGCGGAACGGGAGTTTCCGGGTAAGCCTGGCGGACGTGAATACGCCGCGAATACAAGTCTGCAATCAACCCTATGAGCCTTTCTATCTTGATTTACAACAGTTCCGCTGCATCGTGACCCAGTCTGTCATACACTATCCCATCCGCGGTCTTGGCATCCCCGCGCGGTTGCGGGATGCAGGTAGCTTCCCGAGGATAAGAGGGCGGAATGAATACGGATAGTATCGTCGGCAAGTCTGTTCGGCGTAAGGAAGGGCGCGACAAAGTAACCGGAAGGTCTCAGTACGTCGACGATATGGTTCTGCCCAACATGCTCTTCGGAGCAACGGTTCGCAGCCAGATTCCCCGCGGCCGCATCAAGAGGATCACATTCGGTGCCGGAATCTCCTGGGATGAATTCGTGATCGTTTCTGCGAAGGATATTCCCGGCAAGAATTGCATTTCGCTGATCGGAGATGATCAACCCTGCCTGGCGAATGAATTCGTGAACCATCCCGAGGAACCCATTCTGTTGTTGGCTCATCCGAACCGTCATCTTCTCCCAAAGGCCGTTGAGGCGGTATCGATCGAATACGAGCCTTTGCCTGCCATCTTCACCATGGAAGAAAGCGAGCGCCGCTCGGAAATTGTGTGGGGCGAGGACAACACGTTCAAAACCTATTTGATCGAGAAGGGCGATGTCGATGTTATTTGGGAGAAGGCCGACTACATCGTGGAAGGCGAGTATACGACCGGCGCACAGGAGCAGCTTTACATCGAAAATAACGGGATGATCGCGGCCTTTGAGGCTGCCACGGGCATCACCGTGTGGGGTTCGCTGCAATGCCCTTATTACATTCACAAGGCGCTCATGGCTCTGTGTGATTTGCCGGCGGAAAAAGTTCGGGTGGTGCAGATGGAGACGGGAGGCGCTTTCGGCGGGAAGGAAGAATATCCGTCGATCATCGCCGCGCACGCGGCCCTGCTGGCGATGAAAGCTGGAAGGCCGGTAAAGCTTATTTATGACCGTATGGAAGACATGGCGGCGACTACTAAGCGGCATCCTTCGCGCACACGCCACAAGACGGCCGTCAGCAGGGACGGCAAGATCCTGGGCGGGGAGATCGACTTCACGATTGATGGCGGAGCGTATCTCACTTTGTCCCCCGTGGTGCTTTCCCGCGGGGCAATTCACGCGGGTGGACCTTATTACTGGCCGAGCATTCGTATCCACGCGAAGGCGGTCGCTAGCAACGCACCGCCTCATGGAGCTTTTCGTGGCTTTGGAGCGCCGCAGAGTCTGTTTGCCATGGAGCGGCACATGGATCGCATTGCTCAAGCGATAGGTCTTTCGCCCGTTGAGGTCCGCCGCCGGAATTTTCTGCAGACCGGAGAGACCACTACAACCGAACAAGCCGTGCGCGAGCCGATCAATCTCGGGAAGCTCCTGGACCGCGCACTGGAAGTTTCGGACTATCACTCGAAGAAGCAGCATTTCGCAAACGAGAACCGGCTCGGCAACACCAGGAAGGGCATAGGCATTGCTTCGTTTCTGCACGGCGCAGGATTCACAGGGTCGGGCGAGCGCTATCTAAGTTCTGTTGTCGGAGTAGAAGGTTGTGCCGACGGCACGGTGCGCGTGCTGGTTTCAAGCACGGAGTTTGGCCAGGGAACGAACACTGTTCTCAGCCAGATTGCGGCCGAAGCTCTTGGTGTGCCTTACGAAAACGTTAGCATGGCCCAGCCGGATACGATGGACGTGCCCAACAGCGGCCCAACCGTTGCATCGCGCACGGCAATGGTGGTTGGGAAATTGGTGCAATCCGCGGCGTTGGGGATTAGACAGACACTGATCTCGTCCAAGCTGCTCGGCGAGGCCTATACCGCAGACGAGTTTCAGGCTGCCTGCCGGCAGCAGGTTGCGAAGCATGGTCAGTTCCGTTCCTGGTCGCGCTACGAGGCGCCCGGCGACATTTTCTGGGACGATGAAAAGTATCGAGGAGAAGCCTACGCCGCCTATGCCTGGGCGGTTTACATTGCGGAGGTCACAGTTGATCTGACGACCTATAGCGTATCGGTGGACGACTTCGTAGCGCTGCAGGAAGTTGGCAAAGTTCTGCATCCGCTTTTGGCGAGAGGCCAAATTATCGGCGGTGTTGCCCAAGGAATCGGATTTAGCCTTTATGAAAAGGTGGTTTGGCAGAATGGGCGCATGCAGAACAGCCAGATGACCAATTACATTATCCCAACTTCGAGCGACCTGCCTCCCATTCGCGTTTTGTTCGAGGAGTTGGGAAATGTCTACGGGGCATATGGTGCGAAGGGCATCGGCGAACTCCCCATGGACGGTCCTGCCCCGGCAATCGTCAACGCAGTGGCAGACGCGCTCGGCGTTCATTTCGATTCCGTTCCTCTGCTTCCGGAAGACATCATGGATAGGCTCGCCGTTGCCTCGCAAGAGAACAATGTTAATTCGAACAGTGTTAATTCCGAGGGCGCGGTTCGATGACCGATCCTCGAAAGAGCGGCGGCAAAGCGGAGATTTCATTGGTGGTGAATCATGAGCCGAAGACGGTGCATGCGTACCCGATGGAGCGCCTGCTCGATGTGTTAAGGCACGACCTGGGATTGACCGGGGCAAAGGAGGGCTGCGGAGAAGGCGAGTGTGGTTCGTGCTCCGTGTTGATGGACGGCATACTGGTGAATAGCTGCCTCGTACCCGTGCTCCAAGCTGAAGGCTCAAGCGTGGTTACCATCGAGGGACTGGCGGCGGGTGAGACGCTGCACGTCTTGCAGGAGGCCTTCCTGGATTGCGGCGGCGCGCAGTGCGGCATCTGCACACCGGGGATGATTCTCGCGGCTTTCCACTTATTGGAAAGAAAGCCTGAACCCACGAGGGAAGAAATCCGGGAAGGCCTTTCCGGAAATCTCTGTCGCTGCACCGGTTACAGCCAGATTCTTGAAGCTGTGGAGAGAGCGGCGCACCGCAGAACGACCGCATGAAATCGAATCCCGCCGATCACGAAATGGTCGCGCCCGGCAGCTTGCAGGCGATCGTCTCGCTGCTGGCAAAGGAACCGGGCGCGTGGCTTCCCATTGCTGGGGGTACCGATGTGATGGTGCAATACGCCGCAGGGAAGCTTCCGTCGCGAAAGCTGGTCAGTGTTTGGAATATTCCCGAGTTGCGGCGAATTGAGGTCACGGCCAGCGAGCTTCGAATCGGAGCGGGATGTACTTATACCGATCTTTGCAGACACGAGATTGTCGGACGCGAATTCCCTCTCTTGCATAGCGCGGCGCGGTGGACCGGGGGAGTCGCGAATCAGAACCGAGGAACGATTGGCGGGAATATCGTAAACGCATCGCCGGCGGCGGACTCGTTGCCTGCGCTGCTTGTGTACGACGCGGAACTGATTCTACTGTCGGTCCGAGGCGAGCGTCGCTTGCGCTATGTAAGCTTTCACACCGGCTACAAAAAGACATTGCTGGCGACGGATGAACTGGTGCAAGCTGTGTGCCTGCCGCGACGATTCGAGGGATATTTCAGTCATGCCCGCAAAGTGGGAGCCCGGAATGCACAAGCGATCGCCAAGGTTTGTATCGCGTCCTTGGGCCGGCTTGGCGACGGAGTGGTTGAAGACGTTCGCATCGCTCTGGGAAGTGTTGCGCCCGTTCCTCTCCGTCTGACCGAGACTGAGCACACGGTGAGAGGAAGAGCTATTGATTCCGACCTGTTGCTTTTGGCGAGAAGAGCCGCCGCCGCTGAGATCCGACCGATTGACGATATTCGATCTAGCGCGAGGTACCGTGCCGCAGTGGCTGCCAATCTTGTGGCTGAGTTTTTGAATGGGCTGAGTTCGGGGCAGGTAGGTATCGAACCCAAGGAAGTGAAGGATGTTCTGGCACGATGGAATCGCCTTCCGATCGAGGAAGCCCGGAGCGCGATTCTGCCTTGTTGCGGATCCAAAACCTGGGTACAACGGATGGTGGCCCGAAGGCCGCTCGCGGACGAGGCCACGCTGTTGGCTGTGTCGAACGAAACGTGGCGCAATCTGACACGGTCAGACTGGATGGAAGCATTCCAGAATCATCCGCGAATCGGGGAGACTCGGCCATCTTCTCTGGAAGCGCAGTCTCAGACCGCCCAATCTGTAGAATGGTCGGCGCACGAGCAGCGGGACGTAGGGAACGCCGAGGCGGCGGTAAAGATCGCTCTGGCGGATGCAAATCGAGAATACGAGCGGCGGTTTGATCGTATCTTTATTGTGTGCGCCACAGGCAGGTCCGCAGCGGAGATTCTGGAGATTCTTCGGCGACGCCTTAAGAACGACGCCGAAACTGACCTTCAGGAAGCAGCCGAGCAGCAGCGGCAGATTACAGAAATCCGGCTACGGAAATGGCTTCAGGGATGAAACGCATTTCGACCCACATTCTGGACATGGTTGTTGGCAAGCCTGCCACACCTGTGTCCGTGCGACTGGAGAAACAGAACCTACGCGGAGACTGGCTGTTGTTGACCACGGCGCGCACCGACCAAGACGGCCGGTGTGCTCAGTTGCTTCCGGAAGGCGAGGATCTTTCGGCGGGAATTTATCGTTTGATCTTTGACACCGGGAGTTACTACGCGCTGCACGAAATCGACGCGCTGCATCCGGTGGTGGAAGTTACGTTCCAGGCACGCGATGGCGAATCGCATTTTCACATTCCGTTGCTTCTGAGTCCGAACGGATATACGACCTACCGGGGAAGCTGAAATGGAGTTAACCGAGTGAGCTCGTCAATCCGGGAGTGGCTGAATCTGTTGGTGCGCTGGTTTCACGTTTTTGCGGCCATTCTGTGGGTCGGCCAAACCTTTTATTTCACTTGGCTGGACGGTCAGTTTCGCCGGCTGGAGAAGAACGCCGCCGGAGGTGGCACAAGTTCGTCCCTGTGGATGGTTCACAGCGGCGGTTTCTACACTGTCGAGAAACAAAAATCCTTGAAGGTCGGACCTGAGCAAATTCAGTGGTTCCGCTGGGAAGCGTTGATGACATGGCTGAGCGGAATGGCGCTGCTGTTCCTCGTCTATTACTTGAGCGGCGGACTGATTGACCCCGATGTTGCTGCCATCTCCCAAGCTCGTGGCATTGCCATCGGACTAGCGGTGCTGGCGGGCGGATGGGTAGTCTACGATCTGGCGGTACGGTCGCCTCTGGGCAGGTCGGAAGCTGCATTCGCCTCATTGTCTCTGGTGATGATTGCGGTACTGGCTTGGAGATTGATGCATGTGTTCAGCGGACGCGCTGCCTATATCCACATCGGGGCGATGTTCGGGACGATTATGACCGCCAACGTTTGGTTCCGAATTCTTCCCTCCCAGCGCAAAATGATTGCGGCGGCCGCGGCCGGGGAGAAGTTCGACGCTTCCCTCGGCGCTCAAGCCAAGCTGCGCTCCAAACACAATACTTTTCTGGCAGTCCCTGTTGTCTTTATTATGATCAGCAATCACTTTCCCGTCGCAACCTACGGAAACACATACGGGTGGGAGGTCCTGGTCGCCCTGGTTCTGCTCGGCTGGGCGGCGGCGAAGCTTATACGCGAAGCGTAACCGGACGACGCATGCATCCTTCCCCGTAACCAGAATCTAGTGCCCACAACTGAGACCACAAATCGCGCAGATGAAGTCATTGCCCGATGCCTACGGTTAGCTTCTTTTACAGAAGACACGGTCGGCACGCGCCGCACGTTCTTATCTCCGCCCATGTGTGATGTGCACCGTGAACTTTCATGCTCGCTGGAAGCAGTCGGCGCCCGGGTGCGAATTGATGCTGCCGGAA
The DNA here is from genome assembly GCA_003136335.1 of Acidobacteriaceae bacterium. Next base: position 5,992 of record PLEA01000564.1, read on the forward strand.
ATCTCCGCGGAGTTTATCCGGCCGCGCAACCCAACGCTCCGCAGCTCTTGATCGGCTCACACTTGGATACAGTTCCTAACGCCGGTGCTTACGACGGCATTCTGGGGGTTGCGCTCGGCGTGGCCTTGCTGGAGGGGTTGCGGGGACGCAGACTTCCTTTCGGCATCGAGGTGGTTGGTTTTTCCGAGGAGGAAGGAGTACGCTTCGGCACTCCTTTCATCGGCAGCCGTGCGCTGGTAGGCAGGCTGGATCAGGAGCTTTTGGATGTTCATGATGCGCAAGGGATCTCCGTGCGAAAGGCGATCGAAAACTTCGGGCTGAATCCGGAGGAGATTCCTCAGGCCCGGTTGGGAAACGACGCGCTGGGTTACCTTGAGTTTCATATTGAGCAAGGACCGGTTTTGGAGACGCTGAATCTGCCGCTCGCGGCGGTGGAGGCGATTGCCGGCCAGAGCCGATTGGAGTTCACATTTTATGGCCACGCCAACCATGCGGGTACGACGCCAATGAATCTTCGCCGCGACGCACTTGCAGGCGCCGCGGAGTGGATCGGGAGCGTAGAACGCATAGCTCAGGGAGTCCCTGGATTGGTCGCGACTGTGGGACAAATTGAAGCAAAGCCCGGAGCGTCGAACGTGATCGCGGCCGAGGCGTGGCTCACCCTGGACATTCGCCACAGTTCCGACGACGTTCGAACTCGCGCCGCGGGCGATCTCATTCACCAGGCTCAAGAAATTGCCGAACGCCGCGGATTATCTCTACGAGAGACTAGCCGGTTAAGCCAGCGCGCAGTCGCGATGGATCCGTTTCTCACTGGGGAGATAGAACAGGCAATCCTCAAGACAGGATGCAAGTCGCATCGAATGGTGAGCGGGGCAGGTCACGATGCCATGATTCTGGCGGAAAAACTTCCTGCCGCGATGATTTTTCTGCGAACTCCCGACGGGATCAGCCACGACCCTCGAGAGTCGGTCGCGCGTGAGGACGTCGAAAGAGCAATCGAGTGCGGGTTGCATCTTCTCGACCAGCTCGCTTCCTCGCCAGAATTTTATAAAAGGATAAACCGTGCATAATCTCGGCCGAACACGAAGCTCACAACAACGGAACCATTTACTGCTGACGGCAGACACTTTTGTGCGTACAACTCTGCCCGGAATGAAAGCGTGCTCCGCAATTGTGCACGTGAGCCCGGCTTTGGGCGCTCAGTTCACACAATACACGGCCGAGTTTGAAGTTGGCGGAGAGTTGGGCAGTACGCCTGCGCAGCGCGTCTTTTTTGTGATCGAGGGTGGCGTGAAGTTGGAAGTTCACGGCAAATCGAGCGAACTGGGCGCGCGCGGTTACGCCTTTCTTCCCGAAGGATTGCCCCATCGGGTGGCGGCTACGAAGCTGAGCCGTGTCGCCGTCATCGAGAAGCCCTATCAGGTTCTCGATTCGGTCGAGCCGCCGCGCTTGATTATTTCAAACGAAGATGCGGTCGTCTCGCATCCGCTCGAAGACGATCCCGGTTTGCAGGTCAAATGTCTGCTTCCCGAGGAAATGAGTTTCGACTTCGCGGTGAACACGATGGTCTACCAGCCCGGAGCCGCGCTCAGCATGGTCGAAATGCATGTGATGGAGCACGGACTGATCATGCTCGAAGGCGGCGGAGTTTACCGGCTCGGCGATTCGTGGTATCCGGTGACGGCAGGAGACTTCATCTGGATGGGACCGTGGTGCCCGCAATGGTTCGGGGCGATCGGCAAGGTGCCGGCAAAATATCTCATCTACAAAGACTGGAACCGGCATCCCCTGGCAGGTCTGCAGCGATGAGGTTTACTATCGACGGAGATCGGCTGTTGTCCGAAATCGATGCGCTAGCTTCGTTCTCTGACGCTGCAGCTCCCGCAGTGACGCGAATTGTTTTCACTCCGACAGATCTCAAAGCTCGTGTGTGGGTAAAGGCGCGTTGCGAGGAAGCCGGACTTACGGTGCGCCAGGATGGCGTGGGAAATATATTCGCTCGCTGGAATGGTTCGGACCCGACTGCGCCAGTTGTGGGCACTGGCTCGCATATCGACGCCATTCCAAACGCAGGCAAATTTGATGGCGTTGTCGGAGTGCTGGGAGGCTTGGAAGCGATACGGGGGCTGCGACAGAGTGGATTTCGTCCAAAGCATTCGATTGAGTTGCTTATTTTCGCTTCTGAAGAACCTACGCGCTTTGGCATCGGGTGTCTGGGAAGCCGACTGCTATCTGGCACTCTTACCCCGGATGCGGCGAGAAAACTAACCGACAACGACGGCGCTACGCTCGACCAAGTTCGTGCCCGCGCCAATTTAAGTGGCGACCTCGAACAAATGAAATTGCCCAGTGGCTACTATGAGGCATTCATCGAACTGCACATTGAACAGGGGCCGCGGTTGGAACGCGAGCAAATTCCTCTCGGCATTGTCACGAAAATCGCCGCACCGGCGAGTCTCCGCGTTTTGATCGAGGGCTCGGGCGGACACGCCGGCGGCGTTTTGATGCCCGACCGTGGCGATGCTCTCTGCGCAGCGGCTGAAATGATTCTGTCCATCGAGAGCGCAGCACGCTCCAGCGGAGCGACTGACACAGTTGCAACCGTAGGGATCTGCGAAGTTTTTCCAGGCGCGGTCAATAGTATTCCCAGCCGGGTGCGCCTTAGCGTGGACGTCCGCGACACGGATCTGCAAAGGCGCGATCTGGTGATACGCACAATTGAGAGCACGTGCGATTCTATTTCAGCCAAGCGGAAGGTTTCGATCCACAGCGAGTTGCTGAATGCTGACGCGCCTGCCGACTGTGCTCCCGCAGTCGTCGAAGCGCTTTCTCAATCTTGCCGTGCACACCAGCTGAGTTTTCTTCCTATGGTGAGTCGTGCCTATCATGACTCACTTTTTATGTCACGCATCGCTCCGGTCGCGATGTTGTTCATTCCCTGCCGCAATGGATACAGCCATCGTCCTGACGAGTATGCGGCCCCCGAAGATATCGTTCGAGGAACGCTCATATTGGCCGAGACTCTCGCCGCGCTGTCCCGCTGACTGCTTATTGTTTGCGTATCGAGTCCCGGATTTTGTTGTAACCGGGCTTGATTGCGGAATAAATGAAACGTAAGCGTTCTTTGTACGGCAGAAAAGAGCTCTTCATCGCATTGATCGTTATCTTCTCGAAGTCGTCCAGGGTCAGGCCAAACGTATCTGCCGCGGCTGCAAATTCCTGGCTCATCGTCGTATTGCTCATCAAGCGGTTGTCGGTGTTCAGCGTGACGCGGAATTTCTCCTGATAAAGAATTTTGAAGGGATGCTCCGCCAGACTCGGCGTGGCCCCCGTGTGAACGTTACTCAGCAAGCAAATCTCCAGTGGGATGCGCTTATCGAGAACGTATTGAGCCAAGTCGCCCAACTTTACTGCCTTGCCGTCCGCAAGGGCGATATCGTCGATTAGCCGCGTTCCGTGTCCGATGCGGTGCGCTCCGCAGTACTGAATCGCCTGCCAGATTGATTCTTTTCCATAGCCCTCGCCGGCGTGAATCGTGATATTGAAATTCTCGCGCTGGATGTAATGGAAAGCGTCCACGTGCTTCTTCGGAGGATAACCACCTTCTTCGCCCGCCAGATCGAAGCCGACAACACCGCGCGAGCGAAAATCGACTGCGAGCTCTGCCATTTCGAGCGACGTGTTCATGTTGCGCATCGCGCAAATGATCAAACCGGAGGAAATTCCGAAGTCCTTTCGTCCTCGTTCCAGTCCCTTCAACACTGCCGTGACGATCTGCTGATGGGTCAATCCTTTTTGAGTATGAAAGACCGGCGCAAAGCGAGTCTCGAAATAAACAATTCCGTCTCGACTTAGATCTTCAGCCTGTTCATACGCTGTGCGCTGCAACGCCTCTTCCGTTTGCATCACTGCAATCGTGTGGGCAAAGCCTTCCAGGTATTTGGCGAGACTCCCATGATTCGCTCCACGAAAGAACCACTGGGAAAGTGTATCGGGATCGTTGGTTGGAAGCTCTGTGTATTTCGCCTGCTTGGCTAGTTCAATGACTGTTCGCGGGCGCAGCACGCCGTCCAAGTGCTCGTGCAAAAGTACTTTGGGAAGCTTCTGCAACAATTTTTTGTCGAGTTTCATGGCAACGCCGTCTTCCAGAGGTCTCCACCTACTCCGGTCAAACGTTGCAAGATAATACACCACCCCTCAGATCAGATGCGCCCTGAATCACTGTGCAGTTGGTGTTGTACAATCCAACCCCCAGCCTCATTTGTGGAACGATCGGCACCGCATGGAGCGAACGGTACAACCGAATTCACAGAGCGCAGATTACGGTTTGCGTCGTGAGATTCTCTCTCCGATGGAAACGCTGGCGCAGTCTGTCTCTACAATGGCTCCCACGACCACGCCGGCCGCCACCATCCCGCTAGTTTGCGCGCTGGCCGGCGATGGCACATGGCTCGCGTACGTACTGGCAACAGGGGCGGTGTTGCTGGTCGCATTGTGCATCGGCCGCTATGCTCGCCATTCAGCTTCGCCTGGGTCGCTGTATACCTATGCTTCGATAACCCTGCCTCCGTGGCTGGGCGCGACCGTTGCGTGGAGTCTTTTGCTCGCGTATGTGGCTACGGGATCCAGTGTTATCGGCGGCTTCTATCACTACGCCAACTTGTTGCTGCACCGTGCTACGGGCCATGCCTACTCCGCTGTATTGCTGGCCACGCTGGTCACCGGCGTTTCGATATGGATTGCCTACCGCGACGTGAAAATCTCCGCGCGTCTCATGCTCTGGATCGAGGCGGCGTCAGTCACGGTGATCGTGATTGTGGTCGCGCTGTTGCTGATACGCCACGGCTGGCATTGGGACTGGGATGAACTTCATCTCCGCGGTATGACCGGTAGCGGATTGCGGCTGGGCCTGGTGCTCGCGCTGTTCAGCTTTGTGGGCTTCGAGAGCGCGACCACGCTGGGCTCGGAGGCGCGCAATCCGCTGAAGACCATTCCACGCGCGGTGCTGCAAAGCGCTATTTTGGCCGGGGTTTTCTTCACGGTGTGCGCCTATGCCGAGGTGTTGGGTTTCCACGCTGCGGGCCAGGATTTGGGCACGAGCCCGGCGCCGATGCATGTGCTGGCTCAGGTCGGCGGCGTTCCGGTGCTGGGATTGCTGATCGATATCGGTGCACTGGTGAGTTTGTTTGCCGGAACTCTGGCGTGCATTACGGCGGCGGCGCGTGTGTTGATGCTGATGGCCCATCATGGGCTCGCCCACGGTTCGCTGCGCAATACCCACGCGCGGAATCGAACGCCAAGTCGAGCCGTTGTCATCACCGGCGTGGCCGCGCTTCTACCCGTCGCAGTGCTGGCCGCCCGCGGCGCCAGCGGTTTGGATGTTTACGGCTGGCTCGGTTCACTGGCGACTTACGGTTTTATTGTGGCCTATGCATTGGTTTGCATTGCATTGCCGCGCTATCTGCGAAAGCACGATGTTTTTCGTCCGGGAGCGCAGATCATTCCGTGGCTGGCTGGCATCGCCATGCTGCTCGCGCTGGTTGGAAATTTCTATCCCGTGCCAGAAGGACCGTACGGCAAGCTGCCCTATGTCTATCTCGCGTATTTGACGGCCGGACTGCTCTGGTTCCTATTTCGCGGGCGCAAAGACGCGGCGCTGCCCGAGAACTAATGCTGCAAGCCCACTTGCGGGATTAGCGGCGACATAGTATGCGTGCCGGACGCGCGCCAGTCTGTGCCCTGCTAGCCGCTCGCGATAAAAATATCTAATATGCGGCAAAGAAATTTTTGCTGGATATAATGCTTCCGTTCCCTCCCCAACTCGCGTAAATTCGGTCAATCATTTTTGGCGTGCGAACGAACAGAGCAAACCAGCTCTGCTGTCAACATCGGGGAACAACATATGGGCGGTTTACCCGCTGGCAGGCGGTTCTGCACGACTTTGCTTACAGACTTGCAACGAGGTCGCTGATGCTCAAGAGAACTGAACTTTTCGCCATCGTAGTCGTCGCATTCCTCTGTATGCCGATTGCCCTTGCACCGCAAGCTCAAGCTCAGCAGACGCTCGGTGGCATCACCGGCACGGTCACGGATAAGACGGGCAGCGTTCTGCCGGAAACCCAAGTGACGATCGTGGGCGACCAGACAAGTCTCACGCGCACCCAGAAGACCAACGCGAATGGCAACTACGATTTTGTCAACCTGCCCATCGGGACCTACACGCTCACTTTTACTCACGACGGTTTTCAAAGCGAAAAGGTTCCTTCCATCACAGTGCAGGCCGACCGAACCGCCTCCGTCAATGCCACGTTAAAGGTCGGCCAGGTGGGCACGGTGGTCGAGGTAGAGGCGAGTCCTCTGATGAACGCGGTGGACACTACGAACGGTTACGTCCTGGAAAAAGATCAGATCGACGCCGTTCCGCTGCCCACTGGCAGTTTCACCGGACTGGCCATTCTTTCTCCCGGAGTAAACGCTGAACTGCCTGGCGGCACCGGGGCGAACAGTGGCCTGGGCAACCAGCCGATCTGGGCCAACGGTCAGCGCGACACCAGCAACAGCTTCCTGCTCAATGGCGTCGACGCCAGCAACTTATTCAATGGCAAGAGTACCAGTCAGGTAGCCTCGGCCCGCATCGTGAACAATACCGGAGTGGCGAACGCCGCCAGCACCAGCGCAGCTCCAATCCAGAGTACGGCGTCAGTCTACCTCGCCATCGGCCAGGCCTTGCCTACACCAGCCCCCGAAACGGTCACGGAAGTTCGCGTGAATACATCGATGTACGATGCGCAGCAAGGCTCCACGAGCGGGGCTCACATCGACATGAGCACCGCCTCCGGCACCAACACAATTCATGGCAATCTTTACCTCCATCGCGGAACGGATTGGTTGAATGCCGCGCCCTTCTTTGACAAGCAAGATCCCAACATTCCCGCCAACGACAAGGTTCCGCAGTTACACCGCTACACCGCGGGTGGAACATTGGGTGGAGCTCTCATCAAAGACAAACTATTCGGCTTTATTAGCTATCAGCACCTGCACGACTCCGACCAGGAGATCGGTCTCTCGCGGATGCTGGTTCCGGCGGGCCTCACCGACTCCAACCGCACGCCTCAGGGCCTGGCAGCGATTTCCGATGCTTATTGGGGTACGAACCTGGTTCAGGCTCTCCAGACCAACCCTCAGGCCGTCAGTCCGATCGCGGTTGCACTCTTTCAGTACAAATTACCCAACGGTCAGTACATGATTCCGTCGAATGACGGGCAGATTGCTACGCCGATTTTTCCGGAGAACGCAATCAGTCCGGGTACGGCTTACTTCACCTCCGATCAGGCGGTCGCCGATCTGGATTGGAATAAAAGCGCCAAGGATACGGTTTCGGCGAAATACTACTATCAGCACGATCCGAGCCTCGCTCCTTACGCCTACTCCAACGTCGCCGGCTTTGCGCAACACCTTGATGCGGGCAGCCAGGTCGCGTCGCTCACCAACACGCAAACGCTCCGGCCTAACCTAAGCATTTCGGAGGTTCTCGGCATCCTTCGCGAGAAGGTCTACAGCACAATCGCGCAGCCTTTTTCGCCGCAGTCGTTCGCAAATCAGACTGGAACGCCGCAGATCAACACTTTCGGGTCATCGTTTTTTCCGGGCATCACCATCGTAGATCCGCTGGGATTGTTTAGTTCCGCCAACACGGGCGGCATCGTCAATCTCCAATTTCTGACCATTGGGCAAGGCGCGGCCTCACAAGGGCCTTTTACGGGAGTGTTTCAGAATCGCATCATGCCGTCCGCCAACGCCATTTGGAGCCACGGCAGGCACACCGTCACTTTCGGCGGCAGCTACGCCTATACTCAACTCAACACTCGTGACGACAGGACGAACCAAGGGATTATTTCGACGGCGGATTTCTCCCAGTTCCTGCAGGGATTCGTCACCACCAACGACGATTTCACCACCACCAAGTTTCTGCAAGGAAATGCCAACCGCTATTACCGGGCAGGCCAATCCGGGGCCTATGTTCAGGACAAATTTCAGTTCCGCTCCAACCTCAGCCTAACCGCCGGCCTGCGTTTCGATTGGGACGGCGGCCTCACCGAAAAGTATGGCCGCATCTTCAATTTTGATCCCTCGCTTTACTCTTACAATGCGGCCACCGATACCTTGAACTCCAACGGCTTCATCATCGCCGGCAATAACAAACTTTTCCCCACCAAAGGTGTCAGCAACACCACGCTTGCCGGACGGCAGTGGGGGCTGGCCCCGCGCCTGGGCATTGCCTGGAGTCCGAAAAAATTCAACGACAAAGTGGTAGTGCGCGCCGGCAGCGGACTGTATTACGACCGCGGCGAACTGTACTCCTACCTTTCACCAGGCTTTGCTGAGGGCGTGATCAACGGCGGACCTTTCGGCGTGAATCAGACTCCGCCGTACGTGAATGCGCAGTCTTGCCAAAATGATCCGAACGTTTCCTATTATCTGGGCTATATCCCCACATGCCCTGCTTCAGATGGCTTCTCGCTGGCCAGTCCGTGGGGCGCCAGTCTCGGTCCGGCTCCCAGCGGCAATCCGGCCGACATCACGGGATACCTGCCGAATACTGGAGGTCCAGGCATCGGTGTGGCGGCAGGAATCTCGCAAGGGCAGCCGCTCTTTACCTTTGCAACTTATAACCGCGCCAACAAACTTCCTTACACCATCAACAACACTCTCGGCCTGCAATGGCAGCCGAGAAATGACCTGGCCATCGAGATTGGCTATGTAGGAAACCTCGGCCGCCACGAAGTAATTCCAATTCCCTTCAATCAGGCAGCGATTGCCAGTCCCAGTCATCCCGTTCGTCCCGGCACACCTTCCGAGCAGGATTACACCTACGGCTACACGGTGCAGCAAGCGTCAAGCTGCTCTCCGTTTTGTCCCATCAATTTGCCCAACGGGCAGCCCATGCAAGTCAACTATGAAGGTGGGAACGTTGACCTGCGCGTTCCTTATGTCGGGTATTCGGCGGAATCAGAGACCTATAAGGCGGCCGGAGTGTCTGCCTA
>PLEA01000045.1 GCA_003136335.1 Acidobacteriaceae bacterium
CGGTCTGCGCACCGCGGAAGACTATCGCGAATCACTGGCCGCCAACGCGGCATATCTCGACCACTGGCCAGGACGCACTTGGCGGCCGCTGGCAGACACCGCCGTGTCTGCGCAACTTCTCTACGATGTCCCCAATAGCAACTGGGCATCGTGGCGAAGGAGCGTCGATTTCTACGATGAGGGCTGGCTTGTCTGGCTAGAGGCGGACGTGATTATTCGCCACGATTCGCACGGCCAGAAATCGCTGGACGATTTTTGCCGGGCGTTCTACGGCGCACCCAGCACGCCCCCGAAACTGGTTCCTTATACGCTGGATGACGTGATCGCCGCTTTGNNTGAATGGCGTTCTCCCGCGCGACTGGCGCTCATTTTTTCACGCGCGCATCGATGAAATAGCCGAACATGCGCCGCTCGGCGGCATCGAAGGCGGTGGCTGGCGCCTGGCCTATACCACCGCCCCAAACCAGCACATTCGCGCTAAGGAAATTGTCGACGGGGAAACAGACTTGAGCTACTCGCTCGGGCTCACGTTGCACGCAGAACCTGGCGAAGACAATGGCAGAATCTCCGACATTATTCCGGGCGAGCCCGCCGCTGATGCCGGACTTGCTCCAGGCATGCGTATCACGGCCGTGAACGGGCGCGATTTCTCGGTCGACGGTATCGTCGATGCCATCCGCGCAGCAAAAACCAGCAAGCAACCAATCATGATCACCGCGAACAACAGCGGCTTCGTGCACACGTACGAGATCAAGTATTACAGCGGCGAGCGATATCCGCACCTTGAACGCGACACCATCGCGCCAGACCTGCTGGGGGATACTTTACGACCGCTGACCGATAAGAACGCTGGGAAGTAGTGAAACGGTTCGCATAGTGGGTGCGAAGAATCCCGGTCAGCGCGCTTCAGCACCCTTCAGTGAAAAATGCCTGCGGCGTTGCGGCGCACGCTTTGCGGGCCGAGAACAAATAGTGATTCTGGAGGGCCTACGGCGTACGGTTCAGAGCCGATTCTTCCAGGNNCCCAGGCTTGCGCGGCGAAATGTTGCAGGGCTGACTGGCCCATTCCTCGGCCGCCACGACCGGCGGACCTTCCTCGCGGCAGGCACCTGCATAGAAGTTAGTACGTCTGGTCCGCAACGATAAGGCTACGGACCCGGACGCACATGGTTCCCGAATTCTTCTCACATTCGACGATCTTGCTAGTCGCGGTCTGGGCGACTGTGGCGCCAGTTCCAATAGTCTGACTGTTCCTTCTTATTTGCCTTCTTAAACTCACGCTGATTTTTGTGATTTTCTGTCAGGTACAGTCCCCAGGCATGATTCTCCCGGTCGTCCCAATTGTGATAGTCCTTGTGGTTTTTATCGTAAACTCTAATGCTTACGGCCTGAGGTGCGGGTATAGCCATAACTGTGACAGGTGCCGCAAAGGCAGCGGTCAGCAATAGTGCAGTCATGTAGCGATGTGCGCGGTGCATGTGATAGTCCTCCCATTCAGATTGACGCTGTGGGCATAGCGGCAGACACCAGCATGCATGCACGGCAGGCAAATTGATGTTCGATATAGAACACAGATGCGTAAGGTACAACACTTACGGGAAGCATGAAGGCAAAGATTTAGTGAATGCAAAAAGGCCAAACGGGCTTGCCGTTTTATCTCAGGCCAGTGCCTTAGGTGCGGCGAACTTGTCGAAAGAGCTGGCGAACGCAGCCTGTTGGTGATTGAGTTCGTGCGCAAGGGGCTGGTAAATTTCGCGCCTGCCGGAATCATCCGCATAATCGAAGATGCCGTTGTAGCAATGACGCTCGTCTAGCCAGCCGGGGTGATTAAGGATGGGATAGAGGCACACACCTTCAACCGGCACGCCGGATTCAACTGCGAAACGCACCTCCGCCGAAACATAAGCAAGCCAACCCGGACGGTTTTCTCCTTCGATACCGGTTTCGGCGACAAATACAGGCCTCCGATAGCGCTGATAGAACTCGCCGATGAGTTGATGAAAAGGCCGATATTGCGGATGAAAGGCGTAAAGAGTCGCACCATTGTGGATCCATTCGTTGTTGTAGTAAAAGTTCAGACCAAGAATGTCCAGGTACTCGGGCTTGCCCCCTAGTTCAGGCGCAACCCGCCCAGTCGACATATCAATGGCCTGGAATTGTGCGAGGCGGTAATTTTCGGCCGCATCGCGATCCTGCGGCCGGTCTTCTTGAGCGGCGATATGAATTGCAGGCTCACATTTCACGATTCGTGCAGCCGGGAGCACCGCACGTATCTCCTCGATGGCCGCTATACTCGCGCGTGTGAGCTGGGCCTTAATATCCCAATCGCGGCCCGTCGCGAATAGATTCAGAAAGCCCGCATCGCTCCCCAGAGCACAAAACATGGCTCGTTGACGGGCGACAGAAAATGGACACCTCCGCTTTCATTCGCGAGCAGCAGCGCGAAGGCCCGGGCGAGTGCGCCAAATCGAGTCACGAACTCACAGGTTTGAATATATCGAGATCGTCCGGCCAGCCATAATGGAAA
>PLEA01000356.1 GCA_003136335.1 Acidobacteriaceae bacterium
CTCTGCAATGCCCTGTAAGGAACAGCTAGAAACGCTAAGCCGCATCTTTGTGGTTGTACCGTTCTTGTACCGTGAGTTTTGGCGCAGGGAGCCTGAATTGGAGGTCTGTCGCCCTTGAGAACGAACCGCAGGGATTTGGAGCCATACTGGCAAGATGAGAGGGACTGGCTCTGCACGGTCGAATTCTTGCCGACTGATGACCCAGAGGCTCGGCTTTTTGCCGCGGACATCATTGGCTACCTGTGCGGCTACGCACATCTGACCAACACACGATCGCTAGCGCCCCTCGGCGATCCTGATGCTAGCGCGTACGAACTCCTTTTCTCCTTTGCATCCACTAGCGAAAAAGATCAGTTCCTGAATTTGGTCCGTTCGAATGAGGATCTGGGGAACGACTACATCGAGAATGATTTCATGTACCCCTCAACTGAAGAGATCCGTAATGCTCGTCCGCTCGCTGCGGTGCTACCCCAAGATGTCATGACTCATGCCACCCTAGTCGCAACAACAGTCCTCGCGGGGGCTGAGGATGATCGCGCTGCATCGTGATGTCCTCCGACAAGAGCTGCCAAGAAAATATTCAGGTGCGAATGATCTCAGTCAGAGCGCAGCCTTTTCAGGGCCAAAATTAACAGTGATTACAACGACTTCGTGGCACGGGTGGCGCTAGAAGTTGTTGATAGTGCGTGGTGGAAACAGCAACTGCGGGTAAAAAGTGCGGGGCAGCGGAACAACTGTCCTGTCATCGAATAAGGGGCATCGCGGCAGTCATTATTCGCCTTCGCGTAGTTTCTGTACACGTCTGGTTTCTGCGACAGGCGCTTTGATCTTGGCGTTGTCGTCGCGAAGTGTTGGTTCGTCCCAGTGCGGTACGGTCGTCCCACTTCTTCACTATGGCAGATCGGGTGAGCGCTCTGCTAAAGCACTTGGTCCGGCGACACAAACATAAGGCCCTGACAGGTGCGGACGCCGCTCACGATCAACACGTCGGGCAGTGGACTTCCCTGCGCCACTTAAGTTGAAGCAGGTTGAAGAGAATGCTGACAAGAAATGCTAGACCAGTGATGACTAATCCCCAATAGTAGCCATGTCGCGCTCCTAGCGCCTTATTCGAAGCAGGCTCCGCTGGCCCTACGCGGCCTTCTCCGCTTGCGACTTTACCTTTGCCCACCGTGCCCGCTGAGCGGCTGCGATCTTCCTCCGGGCTGCCACCGACATGGTGCGCTTGGGTTTCTGCGCATGACCGTTCGCTTTTGCCCATCGGGCTTTCTGTGCGAGGCTGATGCGTTTGCGAGCCGAAGCTGACAGGGTGCGCCTCGGTTTGGTGTAATTACTCCCACCGCCCAACTTGCCCAGAACCGAAAGAGCTGCATCCACGTGTTTAAGGTCATTTACCAGATTCGTTCTCTCGACTCTCAACTCCTTCACTATGCGGACCAATCCCTCTAGATTTGCCATGAATTCCCCCTCGGCAAATGATTGTAATCGATGGAGTCTGTTTCCCGAGGGACTGGAGCCGCGTGAGCGATGGGGGGGAAGTGCGGACGGACAGGAATGTCGGGTAAGCTATTCCGCTTTGCCGTAGTTGCCGTCTTCAATCCCGATTGACGCCCAGATGAACCCCTGCACGTCGATCCGGGAATGTGGCTTCAGTTTTCGGTCTTGTAACTCCAGTTCGACACGATCAGCCAATTCCTGAAGCTTTGAATACGTGAGCCAATTCGGTTCCGGCTTGTAGTTCAGTGCAATCTTGAGCGACTCAGCCATTGAGCGGATGGAGAGTCCGACGCCAGTTCTCCCACGTCGCAAAAAGCCGCCAGCGTAACGAGCCTGGCGGCTTTGAAGCCAGAATCACTTCGATGTTTATCAGGAACTTTCTGATATCGATTCGAACCGCCCTGAGGCTTAAGCCTGCTTTTTCTTCTCTTGATCGTGTTTTCTTGTTCCGACTGCGGACTCTTGGGCTGTCCGCTCGGGTCCTGCTGTTTGTACTGTGTTGGCTGGTTCGGCTGGTTTCCAGGTTTCTGCTCCGAACCGGGCTTCTGCGGACCACTATGTTGTGGGTTGCGATTTTCTTGATCTGCCATCTTAATGTGTAGTCCGTCGTCTATTCCTCCGGAAGTTTGTCTTCGAGTTCACTGGCCAGCTTGTCTACGTCTGTCGTTTTACTAAATGACTGAACCTCTTGCTTAGAGGAGTCTACGTTCACGCCCATGTGTTGGCAGAGTTTCTGCAACATCTGAAGGATTGTGGTCAGTTCCTGTTCAGAAAGCATGCCGACTTGAAGATCCAGATGCGAGCGCCGTTCGGATTGGCGGGCCATTCGACTTTGACTGATCAGCACGAAAATAGTCAAAAACACGCTTTCGGAAGAGACCACGAGCGCTAGGATGCCGAAAGGAAACGGATCAAATGCTTTGAGTCCTGGGATTGCGTGGAGATTTACGAGGCTCCATCCGGAGATCAGAATCAATTGAGCCAGCAGGAATCCCATATTGCCNNAGATACTGCGTCATCGAGAGAACTGCAGACATCTCTACTTTCCTACGAAATGTAACAGTCTGTCCGGTCAGACCACTTCCATCGGACGACGCTCGAACAGTGGACCGTCGGCTAACCAGAGATGGTCCGAAATGAACTGTTTCTCGAACCGGCAAAGATTGGTGGGCTTTTTCGTGTCGCCGCTTTTGACCCAACGCTTGGTGCGACCAATCCGGGGCGGACCTGCTGGAGATTCTGCAGGTAGGGTATCTACTGTATTGTTTCAAATCGCCCTGCCGAGTAGCCTACCACCGATCATAAAGTTCGTCTGAACCACGGGGCGATCATGGGTTGGCGTCAGGCGCCTGACATTCGGACCCTCACGACCGCCCTTTTCAACGTCTCAGGAAATTGTGTGGAACGATTCCCAGAGGAAGTATAGGTACTAGTGTGCAGTTTGAATTTAATTGGCAATCAGAGTGGCAGGAGAATTGTCGCGTTGGTTGGTGATGCGCTGCACATAGCAATCCTCATGAACGGCCTTGCCGTTTTCATCGGCAGTCAAATCAGTCCGTAAATCGACTGGCTTGCTACAAAGTATGCAAGATATCTCCGAGAGGGATTGACCACCCATAGTGCCTCCTTTGGACGGTCACAGGTAGCTTAAGTCAAAGGGGAAATGCAGACTGGTCAAAACGAACCACTTTGGGAATTGTCCCAGTCGCTTCCTGCGAAGCGCGAACAATGGCGAAAAGGGGCAGCTGCAGAACTGCGGATCTGCCTGCCGCTGTTCGTCGGGTCTCCGGATGGCGGGACGTCGTTCCGCGAAATTGTGCGCCAGCAGTGGAATTTCAGCCCACCTGAGACGATACGCGAGGACGAGGAATATCAAGTCGAGCTATCAAATGTCACCGTACTCGAATTGATCATTGTGCCAAACATGAGTAGCGGAGCGGCTCGCGCTTCGCTCAAGAACTTGCGTCTTTCTTGACTGGTCACACTGTTTTGCTCAGCCCATCGCATCAAGCAGTCTTAATGGAGTATTGGGCACCAAAGGTTGCTCCGCCAGATCTCGCATTCTTCAGAATTCTGCTGCAAAACTCGCGGTACAGGTTGCGCTATGTAAACGTCCCGGAACGGGAAACGGTCGTATCAGGTTCTCGCTAACTTGTGATTGACGCTACCGAATCAAGTCCGAGCGAACCGACCGCTCTCGGCGTGATGGAATTCAATTAAACTTCTCTTCATATAGGAGAAGGTGGATGCCCACACTGGACGACCCGCTGAACAGGGACTTTTGAAATGAAATCGCTTAAACACAAGGCAGACGTAGCGCAGCGGCAGCGAATGGCCCAGCGGCAGTTGTCAACCGACTTCCTGGACAATGCCCTTGAGTGGCGGCGCATCTTCGCAGAAGCCTGGGGCACGTTCCTGTTGGTCGTGGTTGCTGCCGGTGGCGAAGTCGTCGCTTCTAGAAGCGGCGGGGCCGTAACTCC
>PLEA01000184.1 GCA_003136335.1 Acidobacteriaceae bacterium
AGGCAGAAGCAAGTCGAAGTAGTAGTAGCAGGTCCCAAGCGCGACTAACAGAGCCAAAACCAGCG
Source organism: Acidobacteriaceae bacterium (assembly GCA_003136335.1). The sequence continues at coordinate 66 of PLEA01000184.1, forward strand.
TGCGGTTTTTTCGCAGGCGCATGCTTAAGCCGAATCAGTTGGGGATCTTACACGCGACCAGAGGGCGCGCAACTCCACCGGCACTCATGAAACAGAGAAGGCGACCCGGGTCCGTTCAGTTTACTCTCTCCTGAAATCCCCAGAGGCAGTTCATGAGACTGGGCACACGGCTTCGCTTCGCCGCTTTCGTCGGTTCGCTGCGCCGCCCGCGAGTCAAGCTGACTGGGAATCAGGTAGTGGTGCGGTTTGAATCCTCTCACGTTACTATCGCAACCGAGGCCTGGAAACCTGCTTCGCTGAAAGCCATGCCGCCGCAGTCAAACATAATGTAATCACGATTGAGAAAGCGATGGGTATGATAAAGAGGTATCTCCAGCTCACAACCGTGATGGCGGCAAAGCAAAGGGCGAACGCCCACGCAGTGCCGCGCATGAGCGCCAAAGTCGCTGCCGGAAGGCCACCTAGCTGCCATGCCAATATCGCCGCGAATAGATAAAACACGCCGACAGAGAATCCGGCCGCCACAAAGAGGTCCCAATACGTGCGGTTGAACCCCTGCACGTCAAAGTGAATTGACCGCATTGAGCCAAGAAGGGCATCAACTCCCCATTTGGGATCAGACTGGCGAAAGCCGAGTGTATGTCCTACCGCGAAAAGCAGCAGAAGAACAGCAGCGATTCGATAAAACATAGATGCTTTCATTCTTGCCTCCAGAGATCACGGCAGCGGGCACCGCTATCCTGCCGCGCAGGTTCAAACTGTACTCCTACCGGGAATCGAGAAGTCGCCTCAGGCCACTCTTGTTCTTGGCTGGCAGATAGCGCAACGCACTGCGCGCCAGCGCGGAGTAAACTTCGCGCGCAGCTGGCGAAGCCCGTAGCACGCGCAAATGCCGCTTCATTGTATCCACGTCACCGCGGATGATGGGCCCGCTGAACGCGCCAGCCGCGCCGAAAACAGCATAGTTCGTCAGCGTCTGCTGCAGGATGGGAATTATCCGCTGCTTCGCTGCTTTTCGATTCACACCCGCCAGCGCCGCAACGCTCTCCGCAGTAGCCAGAAGCGCAGTGAATAGGGGGGAGGCAAACGTTCCCCAAGCATGATACGCAGCCTTGTCTTTCTTGCGATTTGAAGAGGCGTGACCGCCCAGGTCTTCAATGACGCGCCGTGCCACACGGACCGCAGGCGCATCACCTTCCAGCGCAAAAGACACTCCGAAAAGCGAAGGCCGCGAGCCCCGCACAAACGTCATCAGCGGATGCACGGACGCGACCGACGCCCCGCCCCTGCGCAGCACTGCCAGTTCATCGCTGGTAAGCGCGCCGCTGGAATGCAATGCGACTCTTCCCTTCCACTCGATCTTCCCCGCGAGCGCCCGCGCCGCTCGGGCGATTTCAGCGTCCGGCACACAGAACCAAATCACCTCTGCCCGCAAATCCGACGCATCAGTCAATGCTCGAGCGCCCACCAGCGTAGCCAATCTCTGCGCCTTTCCGAGCGAAGCACCGCGAGAGCGGGCAATCACCGCTCCAATGGCGTAACCCACCCGCTGAAGTGATAGAGCGAGGGCTGTCCCGAGATTTCCTGTCCCGACAATCGCGACCAGCGGTCTGGCTGCCATGCCGGGCAGCATAGCAGAAGCGGGAAAAACGGCGTCCGGCTTCCGCCATCCGGCTCCCGGAAACCACGCGCAAACGTGGGCCAAACTATCCCGTGTGTTCCGGAAGCCGAAAGCCAAAAGCCGGAAGCCATGTTTTATATTGTCTGCATGCCCAATTCTTCTACCAAACGCGCCCGCAGCAAGCGCAGCAACGAACGCATCCTCTCCTCCCGAACCGTATATCGTGGGCCGGTGTTCTGGGTCACAACCGATGATGTCGAAGAGCCCAATGGTGTGCGGGCGCGCCGCGATGTCATCCATCATTCAGGCTCGATCGTAGTGCTGGCCATAGACGATTCCGCTTCGACCCCTCGCGTGCTTCTGGAAAGACAGTATCGCCACGTGGCCACTGACTACCTGTGGGAATTACCTGCCGGCCGCATCGATCCCGGCGAGCAGGAACTCCATGCCGCCAAGCGCGAACTTTTGGAGGAAACCGGATACACCGCCAGCCACTGGCGCCGCATTCTGAAGTTCTTCGCGAGCCCCGGCTTCGTCGCCGAGACCATGGCGGTTTACCTGGCGACAGGCTTGCGCGCCGGCCAGGCGCAGCCCGAGGAAGATGAAGTGATCTACAAACGGCTAGTTCCTCTGCCGGCGGCCGTCCGCATGGTCATCCGCGGGACCATCCAGGATGCCAAAACCATTTCTTCCGTGTTGTGGCTCGATCACATGTCGCGCACGGCAAAGCCGAAGAAGAGCCAGAAAGTCGCGCCGCGCCCGCGCTAAAGGCCTGGCGTTTGGGGAAGTCCTTCAATTTTTCTTCGCTATTTTCAGTGGTATGATCGCTTGACAGCCTACCCTTGTCGCCCCAAATTGCATCCTATTCCCGGACTTTAACAGCGCTGCGCGTCCTCGGGCCCCCCCAATTAAAGGACGTGCACAAAGAGGGGGGTACGTGGAACGTCTGAAAGGAACCGTCAAGTGGTTCAATAACGCCAAGGGATACGGGTTCATCGGTCGCGCCGACGGGCCGGACGTATTCGTTCACTACAGCGCGATTAGCTCTGAAGGCTACAAGAGCCTGCAGGAAGGCGACCCTGTGGAGTTCGAAATCACCGAGGGTCAAAAAGGACCTCAGGCAGCGAATGTGACTAAGGCTGCTGCGTAGGAGCGCATCGAACCACTCGCAGCGAGCTCTCTAAAGAGCGCCTCGCGTGGGCAAGAGCGTGAGACCGCACGCCTCTCGCCCTTCGACTGCCTCAGCCGCCCCCACTGCATTCTTTTTGCCTCCGCTGGCCCCGCTGCCCAATCTTGTTTATCTTAAGTCGGTGGACAACAAGGCCATTGCCAACATTCTCTACGAAACCGCCGACCTGCTCGAAATCGACGGCCAGGATTCCTTCCGCATCCGCTCCTACCGCAATGCCGCCGAGGCCATCGAAGCCTTCCCCCAACAAATCTCGGACTTGATCGCTGAGCCCAAAAAGGTCCTAGCCATTCCTGGCATCGGCAAAGGAATGCTGCTGAACCTGCAAGAAATGTTTAAGGACGGCCGGCTTTCATTGCACGCGGAGATGCTGAAAAAGTACCACCCTTCCATGCTCAACCTGCTAAAGATTCAAGGCCTCGGCCCGAAGACCATCGCCCTGATCTGGAGCGCCTATCAGGTCAGCGATCTAGAAGGAGTAGAAAAGTTAGCCCGCGAAGGTAAGATCCGCGAACTCCCGCGCATGGGCGAAAAGCACGAGCAGAAACTGCTAAAAGCTATCGAGGACTATCGTCGCATCGCTGGCCGATTCCTGCTCGACACCGCAGAAAAGCTAGCCGAAAAATTGGTCGAGCATTTGTTAGCTCTTCCTGGCGTAGAAAAAGTCACCCCCGCCGGCTCGCTCCGCCGCGGTCGCGATACCGTGGGCGATCTCGACATTCTGGTCACCGGCCCGGGCTGCTGCGAGAACGAATCGCGCCAGGCGCTAATCGAGAACCTACTTCTCTTCCCCGGTCTAATGGACATCATCGCCCGCGGCGAAAACAAAGTCAGCTTCCGTCACCGCAACGGCATGCAGGTAGACGTCCGCCTTCTCTCTCCCGACTCCTTCGGAGCCGCCATGCAATATTTCACCGGCTCCAAAGCCCACAATGTGGCCTTGCGGCAGCGCGCCCTCAAGATGGGCTTCACTCTAAATGAATACAGTCTCGCCGAATTAGAAGGCGGTAAGCCAGTCGCGGGCCGCACTGAAGAAGAAATTTACGCCAAACTGAATCTCGACTTCATCCCTCCCGAGCTGCGCGAAAATTGCGGAGAACTCGAAGCCGCCGCCAACCACACGCTACCAAATCTGATTCAACAATTCGACATTCGGGGCGACGTCCACATGCACACCGTCGAAACCGACGGACGCAACACCATCGAAGAAATGGC
>PLEA01000140.1:0-8857 GCA_003136335.1 Acidobacteriaceae bacterium
AACTCCGCCGCGCCACTCGCCCGGTTCTTTCCAAGGGCCTCAAGCTTCCCCTGAAGTCCCCACGAGTTGTGCCAGCGCTTTCCAGTGTCTCGGATGCGGGCGGTAGCCTTTCCGGATTCGGCCTGCATACCAACGCGAGACACCGATTCGTGATCGAATCGCAGATGTGGGAGTGTTCGCGAGCAGCGGCTGGATTTGCTGGGAGAACAACTCGGGAGTGAGCCATGCTGGTTGGCTGGATTCGTCCCATGACGAGCGTGCCCTTGAGTGAACGACGCTAGGCCGTTTTCTTCCCGGCCTTCACCCGCGCCCATCGAGCCCTCTGGGCCGCGGCGATCTTTTTGCGCGCGGCCGCCGAGAGTGTCCGTTTGGCACGTATAGGAACAACCCTCGCCGTTTCCCGAACCTTTGCCCAACGTGCTCTTTGGGCAGCCGCAATCCTCGCACGAGCGGACGCGGACAACTTTCTGGTGCCTGTTCCCTTTCCGTATGCATGGCCAAAGGCCGCGAGCGCCGCACCAATTCCGCGTAGCTCCCTGGTCAACTGATCTTGTTCCTTCTTTAACAACCGTACGACTCCAGCTAAATTATCCATTGAGTTCCCCCTCGCGCGGCATTCTATCAAATCGGTGTGATGAGCAAGTCGGCCCCATACGCAGCCATTGCGTCTACGATGCGCTACGTCACGGTCTCCGATGCTGAAGCCTGGGCAGACCAGTTCCCCCCAGTGTCTGGTCCTTAACAAGCGCCGTGAGGCCGGGAATTTCCACCTGAAATGTGCAGTTTCCTGCAGGTTTGTGCCAAAAAAAAACGGGGCGCTAACCTGCAGGGTTTGATTAAACCTCTCTTGGCGGGAAAAACACGCGCCGCTTCTTACCTGTAATCTGGCTTATTATCTTGTTCAGCACGCTTTGAGCCGTCCGAAAATCCCGCTTCGAAAAAAATCCCACATCGACTTTTCCAATCGCCGGTATTTCGTGCGGTCGCATTTCGTCGGGCTTCTTGGCGATGGGATACCTACCGGCAAACCTCACGAACTTTGACAAGCGCTGAAGAACATCACTTTCGGTCATTGTCGGCAGGAACCCAACTGCTTTGGAAAGCTGCATAAGATCGTGGTCTTTGGCTCCGGGTACACCCACGTATTTTCCGTTCGCAACGATTTTGTTGCCCTTCTTGACCCACAGACATTTCAATGCGCACTCGATTGCGTAGCCTAGAAGCATGGCGCGGACGCAGAGGGTCAGCGGCATCACTACTTCGCCGCTTTGTTCAAGGTGGGACGACCTTTGACCGATATATGCGGCAGTTTCCTCTAGCGTGAGGACCCAAGGGTAGTGGGCGGTTTTGAATTATGAACTCCTCATCAACGTTTAATCCGGTCGTACGCCTGCGGATACCAGAAGAGCTGTTCGCCGCTTTTCTCACTCACAAAGCGGAAATATCGCGTCGTGTGCCAAGGCACGAAATCCGGCCTGAACCGGACAGTAAATACGACATCAGCGGAGGTGAGTGGCTTTACGTTGATTTGCGGGCCGCAGGGGAACGTTGCACGCTCTCCAGTCTCCATGCCATCCACATGCAAACCTGGAGACGTGAGTATGATGTTTTTTATGCCACCAGGGCCAGCTTGTACATCTTTCAAGCCACACAGAATTTGCACGTCGTTGATCCCAAGCGGACCGTCGTTAGACACGATGAAGGGAGCGGAGAACAAGTTGGCAGGATCGAGAGGTTGGTTCTGTGAGACGGATATTTTCGGCACGAGGGATAAATATCCGGTGGCAACACCTAAACTGGTGGCTGTCAGAGTTATTGCGCCCGCCACTATCTTCCAGCTTTTGGAAATGGTACGCCGTAAAGATTTTGCTTCCGACGGTGGCATCGGTTTTTCTTTTCCTGCTTCTCGTCTATCTCTTATATCTCGCGGCGGTTGGGTTCGGGACATAAAGAGGCTGCGAATTATACTCCGCGCAATGAGAACCCTCCGACTTCGTATGCTTGCGGCCAAGACCTTCGGCCTGCTCACTTACGACAAGAACACCGTAACGCTCACGCCGCTAGGGACTCGCATTTGTGATCCACAGCAGAGTTGCGGTTGTTGCCTTTACAGTGCTCATACTCGGATTCGTGGTAGTGTTTGCAACCTGGAGTTCGCCATCTGAGCCTGTCGTTATTATCCACGGTCCCGATTACGACAAACCCGCGAGCCCCTCACGCTCGGCTGAACGCTCCGAAGCAGTCGCCATCAACAACCCGCCTCTTCCATCTACCCAACACGAAGCTGCTTCGTCGGGCGTAATACCCCGGGACAATGCTGAAGACCACCAACTTCGCGAAGACGGTCGCATCTATAGCGTCGCTCTGATTGTTGCCGCGTCCGAAATTCCGTCGGATGCAAAACTGTTTGCGCAGGGCAGAGTGTTAAGTTTTGATTATGCAGATGCCATGCGATCATGGCGATACGCCATTATCGAGGATGAACAACAGGCCGGTAAGACGCTGATGTGCGCGATGAGGGGAGAGGAAGGCGTGGAAGTTTTCTCTCTCTACCATCTCGGAGAGGTTGTGGCAGTATCGGGCGAGTACTTAGATACAGTCGGGGTCAATGGTTATCCCAGGGTAGCGCTGACGAATTGCCACGTGGCTGGCCCTCAGGACAACGTCGTGCGCCCTGCCCTGAAATGAATCGCAGGGTCGCACTTATTCGCCGTCCCGCACACTGAAAGTTTGAGGCAACTCCAGGCGAGCCGGTTCGAATTGGACCGTAATGGACCGTANNGGACCGTACTCGGCTGTTAAGTGCAAGCAGGGAAGAGAGATAATTCGGCGGACGCCATCTTTCGCAACGATTACGTCGCCCGCTCCGGAGTGCCCCCGATTTTGGTTGTGTTCCCACTGATACCACTGATACCGTTTTCCGCGGAAATCAGGCCAATAAGGGAAACTGTAGAAACTGTAGCCGAAGATCGAAATCTCTTGTAACCCGCTTAAACACAGAGTATTATCACGGAAGTGTAGGATTCATCGGCACTTGCTAGAAATGGCGGTACTAGAATCCCTCCCTCTCCGCCAGCTCACTCACGAAAGCGACTTCTAGGCCCTGTCTATTCAGTCCTTCACCAGCCATGCCAAAGCTTCCTCGCGAGTCTCAAAAACGGGAAATTCGCGGCGGGAGAAGCTCCTCAGGTTCTCAGAGAATACCCGAGGAAAATTTTCTGCTCCCGTCCATGCGGATTTCTTGACATAGGGCTTGTCAAAGACGGCGGTTTCTTTCATAACCCGAATGGCCTCCTGGTCAATGGATGCTCCCCTGAAATCTGAAAGTATCAAGACTGAACCCCACGGACGGGTCGTCACAAGTTCGGGAACTGCTCGGAAAATCTTTCCGACCTCAGCAGCCGAACAGTTTGATAGGTCTAGCAGAAGAATCTGCTTACCCTGATGGGTGATGAACCGAATATGGTCGGTCAGGTATTGACGGTGACTGGTAGCAGCGTGGTGCTTGGCGCGAGACGCCTCATAAACTGCAGACGGCCGCGCTCCTGCGTCATCCCTCGGGGGTGTTGTGTGTGGTTTCACTTACGTACATGCTACGCCAACGAACGATGCATGCGGACGCACTATAGGTCATTGACCCGAACCCTGACGAGCATTATGCCAGTATAAGTCCCAATTAAGGAATTCCTAATTAAGTACACAAAGTCCCTTATCGGCGACTAAAGATAAGTTTCAAATGGCCGATAGACGAGATATGGGGACCACGAAGATTCTGTCTACACTATCACTCGCCGGTTTAATCTTGACGTCGGGGATGGCATGGGGGCAGGGACAAACCAGTTCAGGAACCCTGACAGTCAGAGCCGAATTAGCCAGTTCGATCAACCTAACGTTCTTGACGGACGCCAACGGCGTAACGCTCACGGGGTCGGGAACGAATGTTGCCACATTGGATTTTGGCGCCGTCTCCCAATTCACTACCCCACCTCCGAAGGTAACCCAGACAGTCGCCGCAACCAGTTTCACGGTGAGCACGCCATTTAATGTCTCTGTGACCAAGTCTAACGTGACCAGTGCAAATTACGCTTTGACCGCCGAACTTCAAACCACGGATGCGGTGAATGGTTGGACCATCGATACGTTCCCTCTCACGACGGTTCCTGCGGCCCCTACCTCGCTGACGGTTACAGGAGTTTATGCAATGTCGTGCATACGCTGTTTCTAACGATTCCGTTCGGTGAAGGGGCCGCGACTATTTCGAACTCGATCAACTTTGTGGCAACAGCAAACTGATCTAACGCAGCGCTAACTCCTGCCGAGTACGGGCGAAGCGCTTAAGACGGTCGCGCATGAAACGTATTGTGTTCATCTGGTTCCTGTTGGGAATTAGCATCTGTTCTATGAAGGGAAAGAATCGAAAAAGGAGGTTATGCTCCCGGATGCCCCTGCCTTTCCCAAAAGCATTGACATCAACCTTGTCGCGAAGTAGGGTCACGCTTCGTCCAGATCCTCAGATTTCACGATGCTCGAACGATTGGCGGCGTCATCGGTTTCGCAATTGCCAGAGTACACTGGCGCCTCCGCAAAGTTCGTCGTGGCGGCTAGCTGCTTCCTGCGAGATCGGGAAGAACGCTGCGTCTTGCGGATCTTCAGTGAGAAACAGGTATTTTCTGTAGTGGTCTAATTCTGTGTTGCTGATTTATGTGACCCTTGCGGCATTCGCACCCGCCAGTGCGGCCGAGTGACGGTCAAAGTCGGAAGTAACTGGTGTTGATAACAGACGTGCTGTTGAAAAACTCCTTCCCCCGAAATTCGCGAAAATAAAATCGCGTCAGGAGGCCCTACGAACCACTTTCTCGGTTTTCCTAGACATTTTCTATCCCCCAAATTTTCTCTATTTTGATGAGAATGGACTTTTTCAACAGCCACAGACGTTGCACTCAGAACATGGTCAATGATGATTGACGGGGTGCGGTGACCAGCCTTGGGGGTACATGAGCATTATTGCTCAGACCTCTTGAATCTTGATTTGCTAAGGTCGGAATTGACTTTGGTGCGCCGACATGTCTACCCCAAATGGGTGCGAGTGCACAACACCCGAGGCAGCCAGAAGAGTCGGCGCAGAAGTAACAGAAATGAGGCTGTCCCATGAAAAAAGTAACGTTCTTACTTGCGATCTTGAGTCTCGGCACGCTGGGCTGGGCAGCGTCGGGGCGGGAAGATGCCACCGACCGGCTGAACAACGCTACCCAAGTGATGCACGAAATTATGGGAATGCCAGACAAGGGAATCCCGGAAGAAGTGTTGGGCCATGCCAAATGCATAGCCGTTGTGCCGCACATGGTCAAAGGCGGCTTTATCTTCGGAGCTAAAGGAGGCAAAGGCGTAGCCACCTGCCGCACGGCGAATGGCTGGAGTGCGCCGGCGTTCATCACGATTTCCGGCGGAAGCTGGGGGTTGCAGATCGGAGTAGAAGCTGTGGACGTGGTAATGATCATTCAGAATGAAAAAGGGATGCAAAGGCTGCTCTCCAGTAATTTCCAAGTTGGCGGGGACGCTTCAGCAGCAGCGGGTCCAGTTGGACGGCATGCCGAGGCCGGTACGGATTGGAAGATGGATACAGAGATCCTGACCTACTCCCGTGCGAAGGGTGCTTTTGCTGGGCTCACGTTGGAAGGCGCATCGATTCGGCAAGACAGCGATTCCCGGCACGCGATTTACGGACACAAGGTCACAACTCGGGCTTTGCTGTTGGGCAAAGTGCCTGCTCCAGCAGTAGCCCAGCCGTTTCTTGCAGAAATTCGTGGAGCAAAAGCCCGAGCCGTAGCCGAAAGGAAATCTGAAGCCAAAGAGAAAGACAAAGACAAAGAGTAGGCTGGACTGGACCTAATCGTTTTTCGTCATTCAGCCGAACGGCTTCGGGTTCGCGTGAGAGAACATCGATCATTTGTTCACTTGTCCGTTCGCGCCAAAAAGTGCCTCACGTGACGTGATGAGATCTAGGTTTGCGCGTGCAAATCGGAGGTTGACATGCTTTGGACAGTTCTTGTTGTTCTTCTGATTTTGTGGCTTTTGGGTTTCAGTTTGCATATCGGCGGCGGGCTGATTCACTTACTCCTGATTGTCGCTCTGGCGGTGCTCGTCATTAACCTGTTGAGTGGACGACGAACGGCGGGTTGAGGATTTGTACAACACCGGCATTCCTGGTTCAACAACGAGGGTAATCGCGATGATGATACTCGGGAGAATTGGACTCAAGAGTTTCGGCGGAATAGTGGCTGTGGCCTTGACCACATGCGTCTATACTTTCGGTCAAACCAGATCAGTTCCCGTAGACCCGGGTGTGCGCGGTGGCCCGGCGGGTGTCGGCACCCCGCTGAAGGGTCTGACTGCGGACGAGACTGCGTTCTTCCAGGATGGGCAGGCGAGGTTCGCTCAAGTCGAGGTCGTGACCAAAGGCTCGAACAACGGCCTCGGTCCCCGCTTCAACTCAAACCAGTGTTTCTCTTGCCACGCGCAGCCAGATGCAGGCGGGTCGAGCCCGGCGCGAAATCCACTGTTCGCAGTTGCTACCTTGAAGGGGGCGAAGAACACGGAGCCCTGGTTCATCACACAAAATGGTCCTATCCGCGAAGCGCGGTTCAAGAAGAGCAACGGAGTCTCCGACGGCGAAGTGCACGACCTCTTCGTGATTACCGGGCGAAGTGACGCCCCCGGTTGCAACATCGCCCAACCCGACTTCCTGCCTGCGGGAAATCCGCTCACGGGCCAGGGTGGGAATCCAAACATTATTTTCCGAATCCCGACGCCTCTGTTTGGCGCGGGCTTGATCGAAGCGATTTCAGACTCGGCAATCCTGGCAAATATGAAGTCGGACGCGTCCCTGAAGTCGGCCGTAGGTATTTCCGGACATGCAAACTCGCACCTAAGCGGAAATGTGAACCGCAGTGCGAACGATGGGACCATTACCCGCTTCGGGTGGAAGGCGCAGAACAAATCCCTTCTCATCTTCGCGAGCGAGGCCTACAACGTCGAGATGGGAATCACGAATCAGCTTTTCCAGCAAGAGCGCGACGAAACGCCGGGCTGTCTCTTCAACGCCACTCCTGAGGACACACTCAACTTCACCCCTACTTCCACGACCACCAGCAAATCGAACACGGCGGTCATCTCTGACATCGAAGCGTTTGCTAACTTCATGCGGATGCTGGCCCCGCCCACTCCCGCTCCCGCCACACCGTCCAGTGAGAATGGACGCGCCACTTTTGCAAAGATAGGCTGTGTCCACTGCCATACCCCTTCGCTCACTACTGGCAAAATGATTGCGAGCGGCTCCTCGACCAGCCCAAGTGCTGCGCTTTCCAATCAGACGGCGAATCTGTTCTCTGACCTCCTCGTCCATCACATGGGCAAAGGCCTCGCCGACGGCATTACGCAAGGCGGCGCCGGCCCCGACGAGTTCCGAACAGCTCCCCTCTGGGGCGTCGGACAACGTGTCTTCTTCCTCCATGACGGACGGACGACCAACCTGGTAGACGCCATCAGGGATCACCGCAGCCGTGGCAGCGAGGCAGGCAGAGTTATCGAACATTTCAATAAGCTGAGTACTCAGGAGCAGCAGGAAATCATCGATTTCCTACGGTCGCTCTAGCGAGAAAAGCGCTCTAGAATCAAACTCTCCCGAGCAGTTTTCCCCAGGGGGTTGCGCTCATGGAAACGCTCAAGGCGCCGGATGCTCCCCGCGGGGAAATGACCCGCATCGGCAAGTCGGTTGTGATTAAAGGGGAACTTTCGTGCAGCGAAGACCTTTATATAGATGGCCAGGTAGAAGGCACCATCGACCCGAAAGGAAACCGTCTGATCATCGGACCGAACGGGAGCGTTAAAGCCAACGTCAANNGGCGCGCACTTAAAGGGAAGTGTCAACATCCAAAAGGAGGCACCCAACCAGGAAGGACTGGGTGGAACTGCTCTTTTCCCAAGTGACGCTGCTCCGCCCAAAAAAAGATGACCCATCGTACTCTTCTAGTACATGATGAGCTTCAATGTCTTGAACGAACGTCCCATAACTTCGTTTCTAGAATCGGAATAAAATTGCTCACGTTCGCATCCGAGCAGGCTCCAACCGGGAAAGGAATACCGCAAAATCTCTTTCGTTACGAACCACGGTCAGTGAGTGCGATCGCGATGTTTGCTGAAAAAACTCCTCCGCCCAGGTAGACCGGGGGCGGAAGGGCCTGAGAGTTGCCGATCAAAGCCGGAACCACGTCACTGCTTGTCGTATACCGAAGTGCTGTGGAACTCCTTACCCGCCGGGTCGGTTCCGCTCACGGGCACTGTGTGGCCGCACACTGGAACGGGTACCGAGGGTTCGAATCCACCTTGCTCCGCCACGCAGTCTGGAACGCAGAGAAACCTGGCTGCGTTCCTCGGAAAATCGCTGGAAATCGCCGCAATTCCGCAGATTTCGCTCTGAACGCGGACTGGAGAAAGTGTCCTACTCTACCCCGCAGGCAAGCTTTGTCGCCCTTTTCCCTGAAGGGCGCATTGGCTGTCCGGTTTCAGCGAATCCGCTTGGCGAATGCATTGCGATCACAAGCCGATGACTTGGCGAAGGCGACTGACACCCCTTCCTGTTGCGAACAGTCGTGAATCGCTACAGGATTTAGAATGGTCTCTGCATGTTTGCGTCGCGAACATTTTCCTGGCTTGGCCGAACACTCTTCGAGGTGTTTGTCGTAGGTCTCGTCGCGGGTCAGAACGCTACTCTCACGGCCCGGTCTCCGTATCCAGCCCAGTCCGTGCCCTTAGTTCCTGCGCGCAATTTTGTGGCATTTGATGTACTGGTCGACTCGGC
>PLEA01000140.1:8881-9340 GCA_003136335.1 Acidobacteriaceae bacterium
CGGCAGTCGGCTTCGCGCAGGCGCTATTCCCTGATCTGGACCACTTCGATCGTCAGAACTACAGGTTCGAATTTGTCCGCTGGGAGGTCCTTGGGGAAGTGCGTTGCGGCGTCGTGGACGTGAAGCGCCGTGAGAATTCGGAGAACCGTGGCTTTGTTGGCCGGATCTGGGTGGAGGATCACGACTTCAACATTGTGCGCTTTACGGGAACGTACACCTCAAAGCCGTTTTCCAAGCGCGCGTTTCACTTCGATAGCTGGCGGCTGAACACTCTGGGCATCATGTGGATGCCTGCATATATTTACACCCAGGAGTCGATTTCTCAGGATCCCGCGAACCACCGTCTCTGGTTTAAGGCTCAAACTCGCATTTGGGGCTACGACCTGGAACACGCGGGGGACCACCGGGAGTTTGCCAAACCTCTGACGGACACACCAGTGTGGGTCGATCCCAAGCGGC
>PLEA01000009.1 GCA_003136335.1 Acidobacteriaceae bacterium
GTGCGGCAGTGGATCGGCGTTCTGAGAGGCGAAAAAGAGTCGCACGTGAAGGAAGCACCGTTCGTAATGACACGGCTGGCGGAGGAGAGTGGATGAGCCGATTGCTAAACGCAGCCCGAATTTTGCTGGCAGCCTTGCGTGAGATTTTCGACGAGACTGCATACGAGCGCTTTTTGCGGCGAACCCAGATGCTGTCGTCGCGAGCCGCCTACGCCGCCTTTTGCCGTGAGCGGGAAACCGGCCACGCCCGACCGCCGAGGTGCTGTTGACGTTGTCGCAGATGGAAGAAACTGTGACCTCCAGGTTGGAGTCGCAGGTCAAGATTCTATTAGTTCCAACGAGGTGGCGAAGGCTATGTCGAGCAGATCGCTGTTGGCAGTTTGTGTTGTCATCCTGTCGTTTGTTCCTCAAATCCTGACGCAAAGCAGCGACTCCGACGGTCAGACCATGCGCCCGGTCATTCGCGGACGCCATGCCGCCGTTGCTTCTATGAAAGCCGAGGCCACCGAAGCCGCGCGCCGCATTCTCGATGCAGGCGGCAACGCCTTCGACGCCGCCGTTGGCGGTCAAGCCGCGCTGGCCGTCACCGACTTCTCCCTCAACGGGATGGGCAGCGATGCTGTCATTCTCGTGTACGAAGCTCGCGAGAAGAAGGTCTATTCGGTCAACGCCGAGCCGCGCGCACCCCGGTTGGCAACCATTGAGTGGTACGAGAAGAACAATGGTGGCAAGATTCCCGAGAGCGACGGTTTGCTCTCCGGCGGCCTGCCCGGCGTGGTGGATGCCTGGTACACGCTGCTCGACCGCTGGGGCACGATGAGTTTCGAGCAGGTGCTGCAGCCCGCCATCGTACTCGCCGAGGATGGCTTCCCCCTTAGCGAATATGGCGCGTCCTACATCGCAAGCTCGAAGAAGATTCTCAAGTATCCAACGACTGTCAGAATCTACCTGCCGAACGGCCACCCGCCAAAAGCCGGCGAGATTCTCAGAAATCCCGACCTCGCGCGCACGCTAAAGAAGCTGGTCGAAGCCGAAAAGGCGAATCAGGCCAAAGGCAGGCACGAAGCGCTGAAAGGGGCGCGCGATCGCTTCTACAAAGGCGACATTGCCAAGGATCTGGCTGCGTTCTCGGAGGCCAATGGAGGTCTGTTTCGCTACGAAGACTTCGCCGGCTACACAGCAGAAGTCGAGACGCCGGTTTCGATCAATTACCGCGGTTATCAGATTTACAAGAATCCGTCGGCGAGCCAGGGACCTACTGAACTCATTGCGCTCAATCTTCTCGAAGGCTACGACCTGAAGGCGCTGGGCCATAACAGCGCGGACTTCCTTCACACCAGCGTAGAGGCGGTAAAGCTAGCTATGGCCGATCGTGAAAAATATCTCGGCGACATGGATTTCATCAAAATTCCCTACGACGGTCTGCTCTCCAAGGAATACGCCCGCGAGCGCAGAAAGCTCATCGATCCCGCGAAGGCGTCTCTGGAACTGCGTCCGGGCTCACCTGAGAAGTTTACGGCGGGCGGAGCGCTCGACCGGCCGGTGCACGAGATACTCGACGGCTATGCCAGCCATGACGGCGATACCAGCTACATCGCGGTCGTCGATAAGGACCACAACATGGTCAGCTTCGAGCCCAGTCTGCACAGCCTGTTTGGCACCGGAGTCGTCATGGGCGACACTGGCATTATCTTCAATTGCCGCGGCGACTACTACTCGCTGGTTCGCGGCGAGGCCAATGCCCTCGAACCGGGCAAGCGGCCGCGCAGCACGCTGCAGAGCACATTGATTATGAAAGAAGGGCAACCCTATGCGATCCTGGGCAGCCCCGGCGGCGACGATCAGGTGATGCGGACGATGCAGACGCTGATCAATATGATTGATTTCGGCATGAACATTCAGCAGGCGATTGAGGCTGCGCGCTGGTCGTCGCGCGCCTTCCCGGCCTCGCCGTTCCCGCACACTATGTATCCGGGTGACATCTCGGTCGAGGCGCGCATCCCCGAAGCGACGCGGCAGGCGCTCATAACGCGCGGACACAAGCTGCGGGTCGCGCCTCCCTGGTCGCTGGGCTCGAATGCGGGAATTATTCTTGACCTGAACACAGGTGTCCTCAGCGCCGGATCCGACCCTCGGGTCGATGCATACGCTTGGGCATGGTGACACTGCGAAAAGGCATTGACCGGGGTGAAGTCGCACAAGGTTGGCTACTAGGACCTTGGCTGTTTCCGCGATACACTGCACTCACATGCGAGTCCTGGGTATTGATTGTGGCGGAGAATACACCGGCTACGGCGTGGTCGAGATGCACGAGACCGGAAAGCTTTGCTGCCTGACTTGCGGCGCGATCAAGCTCTCTCGGCGCGAAGCGCTGCCGTTGCGCCTGTCACGTATCTTCACTCAGCTGGGAGAAATCATTGCCGCGCACCAGCCCGATGAGGTTGCGATTGAAGATATCTTTTACGCTCTCAACGTGAAGTCGGCGCTCAAGCTGGGGCAAGTGCGTGGAGTTGCCATGCTGGCTGCCGCTGCCGCAGGGCTGGAAGTAGCCGAATACTCGCCGCTAACCATCAAGTCGTCGGTCGTCGGCTACGGGCGCGCCGAGAAGCAGCAAGTGCAGCACATGGTGACGCGGCTGCTTGACCTTTCCTTGCCGCCCGAGCCCATGGACGCTTCCGACGCACTGGCCATTGCCATTTGCCATCTGCATACGGCCGGGACCCTCAGCCGGCAGCGTGCCGTGGCACGATAATGTTCGGTCGACATTCACTTCTGGCATAATTTCCTATTCGAACTTGTGTGAGCTCATCACGAAAATGAAGCTGAGGCTAACGTTCGGAACCCTGCAGGCAAGATCGCATCGCGTGGCACGGAGACAACGGTTCGACCGTTGGTCGCTGACCGTTCTGGTCGCATGCATCGCTCTTGTTTGGAATCTGCCAATCGGCGCGGCCGAGCCCGCCACGGTCACCTTCGCGCTGGATTTTCCCGGCTCCGATCCCGACCGCTATTCCATCGCAGTGCAGTCCGACGGACGCGCCCGCTACGACTGTTCCGCAAAGATCTCGCCAGACTCCGAGGACCGCGAGATCTACCGGACCGAATTCAGCTTCTCGGATGCAGCGCGGACCCGGATTTTCGATCTGGCCGCACAAGCCCATTATTTTTCCGGCAAGATCGACTCCGGCAATCGCAAGCTCGCAAACACCGGCGCCAAGAAACTGTCTTACAAAGACGGCCAACGGGAGTCTACCGCGACTTACAATTTTTCACCGCAGCCCGCGGTCCAGCAGCTGACCGCATTGTTTCAGAGCGTCTCCGCCACGCTGGAGTTCGGCCGGCGTCTTGCGCACAACCACCGCTACCAGAAGCTTGCTCTCGACGACGACTTGAAGCGGATGGAAGATCAGGCCCGGCGCGGCGATCTCGTCGAATTGCAAGCCGTAAAGCCGGTTCTGCAGGAGATTTATGACGATAGCTCTGTGATGAACGTCGTACGGGCTCGGGCGCAGCGGATCATGGAGATGGCTCCGGTTCCGGGCGCGGCGCGCTAACCGGTTCAGGCCTCTGGCGGCCTATCTGCCAGCGAAGCCAGTTTCGAAAAACCAGTCAATGTAGTGGATGACCCAAATTTTACAACTCCCGCCAGGGAATCGTGTTCTAATAGCCACGGATGATCTTTGGAGGTCGCTATGTCCAAGCTCTCTCTATCCAGATCGAACATAGTTCTTCTCACGGCCGCTGCCTGCGCGCTCTTGGCGCTGCCCGCTCTGGCCGATTCGCAGGCACGTATCGTTCGCCTGAGCGACGTGCAAGGTTCGGTGCAAATCGACAAAAATACCGGCATGGGATTCGAGAATGCGTTCCTCAATCTCCCGATTACGCAGGGGGCGCAGGTCAGGACGCACGACCGTGGCCGTGCGGAAATTGAGTTCGAAGACGGCAGCACGCTGCGCTTGACTCCGAACACGACGATCGAGTTCAACACGCTCGGCTTAAGCGATTCCGGCAAAAGAATCTCGGTCATCAATCTTGTCGAGGGCATGGCCTACGTCAACTGGCTCGGCAGGAGCGGAGATGAGTTCAGGCTGAATTTCTCCCGCGAGAAAATCTCACTGGATCACGCCGCGCATTTCCGTGTGCAAACCTCGCCGGAAGCGTCCAAGATGGCCGTATTTAAAGGCGATGTCGACGTCGAGGGTCCAGCCGGCAAAGTCATAGTCGAGAAGAAGAAGATGGCGACCTTTGACGGATCCGACAACGACAAGTACACGCTCGCCAAGAACGTTGAAGAAGCGCCGCTGGATTCCTGGGACAAAGAGGCGAGCACCTACCACGAGCAGTACGCGAAGAATAATTCCTCTCCGTACGGATACGGCGTGAGCGACCTGAATTACTACGGCGCTTATTCCAACGTCCCCGGCTTCGGGATGATGTGGCAGCCCTACTTTACTGGGGTCGGTTGGGATCCCTTCATGAATGGCGCGTGGTCCTGGTATCCCGGCTCGGGTTACATGTTTGCCTCGGCTTATCCTTGGGGATGGATGCCCTATCATTACGGAAATTGGATGTTCCTCCCGGGAATGGGCTGGATGTGGCAGCCAGGAGGATGGAATTCCTTTACTACCGTGCCGCGTTATGCCGGCACGCTGCCCGCAAATTTTCATCCACTGGTTGCGCCAGCGGCAGGGACAGTGAACACAGTGGTGGTCGGAAAGGCTGGAACGACCTCAGCTTTGGCGTCCTCCCGCCTCGTGGTGAATGCCGGCTCGGCCGGTCTGGGGATCCAGCGCGGTTCGCTCGAGAATCTCCACCAACTGAATCACCAGGTTGCCAAAAGCGGATTTGCTGAGGTGCGGCCGGCGCCGCAGTTCTCCACGACTTCGGCCAGGAGTTCCGCGATGACTTCGGGCATCGGCGCGCCGCAGAGCGCGATGTCGTCTTCGTCAACGGCCCACACCAACACGTCGTCGGCGCACTCGTCGAGTGGCAGCGGCGCGCATCACTAGGCGCAGCTGTGGCTGAAGAACTCAGGGCGGCCCTCGGGCCGGCCCATTTTATGTGTGCCGAGCATGTTC
>PLEA01000071.1 GCA_003136335.1 Acidobacteriaceae bacterium
ATGCACAGCACATTGCGATCGCGGCAGGTGTAGTGCAGAATCGCGTCAATGCCGACATCGCGCTGAATGAGCAGCGAGAGCGCCTGGTTACTCATACGTGCCGACGCTCGCGGGCTGTCCGGAATGTTGACCGCATCCACACCCACCGACTTCAGAAACCGCGCTCCCTCCACTTCCTTCTGAATGTCGATCCCTTTCGGAGGCACGATCTCGACCATGGTCACGAATTCACCCCGAGCCAGCTTGGCGCCGAGCAGCGACCGGTCCTGCAGCGGTACGGTCGGAGCTGCTATCGGTGCCGATTGGCTGCTCGCCACTTTTGTGGAAGCCATTCTTCCTCGGGCCTCGCCCACCCGCAGCGCTGACTTCATCACCCGGATGTGCTCGGGAGTCGTTCCGCAGCAGCCGCCCACCAGCCGAACTCCTGCCGCCACAAATTTTCGCGCATAGCTCGCCATATATTCCGGCGAGCACAGATAAATATTTCTGCCGTCCACCGACCGCGGAATTCCTGCGTTGGGTTGGGCTGCAAGCGGCAGGGCAGTGGCCACTCGCACTCGCTCCATCGCGTCCAGCATGGCGACCGGTCCCACGCTGCAGTTGCACCCAATCACGTCCGCTCCCCATTCCACGAGTTTCGGAACGAACGTCTGCGGGTCAGAGCCGTCGAGGCAGTTGCCATCCTCGTCGATGGTGACCTGCGCGACGATCGGCAGCGTCGCGCTCACATCCCTCGCGGCCAGCATCGCCTGGTGAATCTCTTCCAAGTATCCGAAAGTCTCAAACATCAGCAGATCGACCCCGCCCTCCACCAGAACCTCAATCTGCTGTCGAAAAGCCTCGCGAGCCTCCTGGAACGAAGTTTTCCCCAGAGGTTCGATTCTCGTACCCAGCGGGCCAACCGATCCCGCTACCCATACATCGAAGCTTTTGGCGGCCTCACGGGCGACGCGCACGCCCGCCCGATTGATGTCGCGCACTTTGTCCGCCAAACTGTGCCGCCCCAGGCGAAAAGAATTGGCACCGAAAGTATTGGTTTCAATAATCTCGGCTCCCGCTTGCAGATACTCGTGGTGAATGCCCCGAATCAAGTCGGGCTGCGAGAGATTCAGTTCGTCGTAGGACCGGTTGATAAAGATGCCCTTGGCGTAGAGCAGCGTTCCCATGGCGCCATCGCACAGCACAGGGGACTGCTTGATCCGGGCCAGAAAGTCAGGTGCCATATAGTGTCTGAGAATACAGGATTAAGAGCGGTTCGTGCATCTCCGTGACCCTGATTTGGAAGCGCCGAGAAAGTTCCCAGTCATCTCACTTTCGTCGGCGAGCCGCATGAGGATAGGTTCTGTTATAATCCACCATTTCACGAGTAAATCTTCCTTTTTCATGTCGTTAGGAGCACGCTGTTTGAAGAGAAGCGTTCTTGTCCTCGGGATCGGATTGTGGGCCAGCCTGAGTTCCATTTCCTGTGGCAGTAGTGGGAAGAAGAGCTCAACCAGCGGTCTGCCGGATCGTGTTCTAGCCTCGCAGGGGGTGAGTTCGACCTCCGTTTTGGGTGGCCTGGTCATTATCGATGGGCTTTACGACATAATACCTCGAATCGCCCCCATAGGCGCCGGAAGTAACCCGGGTCTGATGGCAATTTCGCCTTCCCGAAACATTGCGGCGGCGTTCGATTCGAGTAGTAACACCGTCTATGCGGCGGACACGACCAGGGAGGCTGACATCGGCAGCGTACACCTTGCGGGGCCGACCTCCAGCATGGTCATTCCGAACGCCACCCCAATGGGATACGCCGCAGTCCCCTCGGCCACCATCAACGGCTTTTCTTTCCTGGGTGCCGTGCAGGTGATGAATTTCGCCGCCAGCGGGCTTACGACGTCCATTGCAGTCGCCGATGCTCAAACCGTGATTTCGAACTCAGCAGGATCTCAACTTTTGGTTTTCAGCAACGATTCCAACTCGGTGTCCGTGCTCTCGCCCGGCGTGGCGGTGCCTCCTGTCGACACCAGTTGTTATACCAATCCACCAAACGCAGTCTGCGTCATCGTCCCTGGCTTCGACCGGCCCGTCTATGGCATCGTCAATGGAAACATTGCCTATATTTTGAACTGCGGACCGGAGTGCGGCGGGATTCAGGCTAGTGTGATGGTCTTCGACCTGCCGAGTCTTACCATCACCAATACGATTCCCGTCGACGCCGCCACCTGGGCGCTACTCAACGGCTCAACCCTCTACGTTGCCGGCACGTCGCCGACCAACCACGCGTGTACAGGGCAGACGACAGCCGCAACGACCTGCGGCCGCCTCGATATCGTCGATCTAAGTTCAGGAACGGTGACGGGCAGCGCCGTCATCACCGACGGCTACCATTGGCGCATGGATTTGACCACCGACGGCCAGCTCTTCATCGGATCGCACACCTGCACCAATATCGGCAATGTAAACAATCCGAGCGGCGAAGTCCGTGGCTGTCTATCCATCTACAGAACCTACGACAACTCGGTATTCATTCCTCCCGACAACGGCGACGTAAACGGCCTGCAGGGCTTTACCAGCCGCTATATTGAGTACGTGGCCGAGGGAGGACTGCTGCGCGTGTACGACACGACGAAAGATATCCTCTACATCAATGAGGATTTGCTGCCGCAGGGTACGATCAACATTATCGGTTACGTGGGAGACGTCAAGGCGATCGATTTCTTCTAGCAGCTGGGGACGTTCCCGATATTGCGTGGCGCGCCGTCCCGGCTGAGAGCGAGAAATCGCCATTGAACTCGTACTCCGCTTGGAACGAATCCGGGCGCTTAATTTGAACTGCGGGCCCTTGATTGGGATTAGGCGAGCTTGACCCCGCGCCGTGAGCGATCGAGAGCCCAGTGAACCCAATCGGTACCGGCTACTGCTGGTCGTAGAACGCGACGTTATGCGTCTTCTTGCCCGCTAGGTCCGTNNTTGCCGTCGAACTTGCCGGTCCATTCGATGTGCAATGGCTTACCCTGACCATCGACACCGTCTATCGCGCACTTAATGCTGTCGCCGGCCACCTCGTAAACCACCATGCTATTTTTCTCGGACCCAGAGCTAAGCTGCGACTTGGCTTCGTTGAGCTTCCAGGTACCGATCATCGGGTTCTCGGCGAAGCATAGCGTGAGGCCGACAAAGCACATCACGAGCGTTAACATCACTGTTCTTGTCTTCATCTTGGCTCCTGTTTTCATCTTGGTTCCTTTGGGGAATAGGCGCAGAGAAATCTACTCCCTACGGTGGCGCACTATCTTCATGATTCGCGGTTTCCTTGTCAAG
>PLEA01000527.1 GCA_003136335.1 Acidobacteriaceae bacterium
GGACGCTTACTTCGATTTGGACCGGGCGGACATTCGTGGCGACGCGCGCGCAGCTCTCATGCAGACAGCGCAATTCCTTCGTTCCTACCCGCAGATCAAGGTAGCGGTGGAAGGCCATTGCGATGAGCGTGGTTCCACCGAATACAATCTGGCCTTAGGGGATCGGCGTGCGCAAGCTGCCAAGGATTTTCTCGTGTCCCTCGGCGTGCCCGCCGATCGTATGCAAACGGTCAGTTACGGCAAAGAGAAGCCATTCTGCAATGAACACACGGAAGCATGCTGGCAGCAAAACCGTCGTGCCCATTTTGTATTGGCAAGATAAAGTATTAGCAAAATAAAGTATTGGCGGAATGAAGCATTGACAAAACAAAGCATTGCCGCAAATTAATCGCTGGCCAGTGAACGTTGTGACGAGATAACGTACGCGGCGAGATAACGTACGCGCGAAATGGCGCACTGACGAAAAGCGAAGTAACCATGCAAGAGCCAAATTCGGCCGTTATTTCGACCGGCTGAATCGGTTGGCAAGCGCGCGGATAGTGTCAAACTTGGCCGTCGACACTTTGCCTCCGCGCACACATTTTGAGGCATACTAGGGCTATACACCCGGGCTTTTGGAAGCTGGGCGAGCTCTGGGGAAGGAGGGACCGCTATGCGTAGGCAATGGGTAATCAATCTTGGAGCCGCGATGCTGGCGGGCGCGGTGGGCAGCGCGCTGCTCGGTCCGGCGCCGNNCGAAATCGTCGAGTTGCAGACGAGCGTCAATCAACTGATCCAGGGTCAGCAAGCAATTCAGACACAGCTGACGCAGAGTGAAGCTGTCGAAAAGACCCTGATCGAGCAATCTCTTGATTCGGTGAACAAACTGAGCGGCACCATGAATTCTTTGCAGAAATCGGTGCAAGACCTGCAAGCCAATTCCGGAGCGCGCCTCGATTCTATGTCCACGCAGGTTCAGGGTGTCTCCGACAACCTGCAGGAATCGCTGGCGCGGATGGGCAAACTCAATCAGCAACTCACGGATATTCAGAATTCCATCCAGGGAATCGATTCTAAGCTCTCCACGGGGGCCGCGGCACCTTCTCCGGCCGCATCTATGCCGCCCGGCACGCCAAATGGGAGCCTGCCAAATTCCGCGCCGAATGCCGGGTCCGCCTATGGAACGCCTCCTACAACGCCGGGTTCTGCGTCTTCGCCCTATGTACCCTCGGCGTCCCCGGCAGGTCCTGCGTCGCTGCCTTCAGCGGATCTGCTCTACTCGAATGGCTTGCGTGATTACAGCGGCCGGAAATACGACCTGGCAACTCAGGAATTCCAGGATTATTTGAAGTACTATCCAACGACGGAGCTGGCTTCCAATGCCGAATTTTACCTTGGGCAAATTGCCTACTCCCAGGAACAATACCAGCCGGCCATCGACGCGTTTTCCAAGGTCATCGATAATTATCCGAAAAGTTTCAAGCTCGCTCCAGCGCACTTGCTGAAGGGCCTGTCCTTGGTGGCTGCGGGGCAAAAAGCATCGGGTATCCGCGAGCTTCGCCTGGTAATTCACAATTACCCGGGCACCGACGAGGAGCGCCGCGCACGCACCAAGCTGCACGATATGGGTCTGACTGCCTGAGATCGCCCTGAGATGGCCTGACGCCCACCGCTCGCATTCTCGTCTTCCGTCGAACGATCACTTGATAACGATATGCCCGCACGGCTTGCTCGGGCTTCTTGCTTCCCTGGTGGAAATGTGGAATAACGACTCTGATTTGCGCCCGCTGAGACGGCGTGCTATCTTCCCGGCGAGGAGTTCTTGATGTCGGTCAATAAAGCAATTCTCGTTGGTCGCCTGGGCAAAGATCCCGAAACGCGTTATACATCGGGCGGGCAGGCCGTGTGTAATTTCACGCTCGCTACCGACGAATCCTTCAAGGATCGTGCGGGTGAGCGGCAGAAGCGTACCGAATGGCACCGCATCGTGGTCTGGGCCAAGCAGGCCGAGATCGCGCAGCAATACCTGCATAAAGGGTCGCTCGTTTACGTCGAGGGGCGTATCCAGACTCGCCAGTGGGACGATAAGGAAGGCCAGAAGCGCACCACCACGGAAATTGTGGCCACGAATTTCCGTATGCTGGGTGGGCGTGGCGACAATGCCGGCGGCGGCGCCGCCGCTGGAGCTGCGGATGCGGAAGGGCTGGCCCCGCGGACATCGGAAGACTCACATATGCCCGAGGTTTCCGACGAAGACATTCCGTTCTAGGCTGTTTTTGTTTGCCGGGTTACTTTCTGCGTAGCCAGATTCGAGGCGCGCCGTGCGTCACCGTGGCGCACCAGCGTCGCATCGAGGGAGAAATTCCTAGCGCTCTGATTTCTTGCGCCGTTCCTCGTCTAGCTGGCGGAGGAAATCCTCGAACTTGGGTTGTTGCTCCGGCGTTAGGATCTGCCGAATTTGATCGCGGCTCTGAGCACGAGCCTGGTCGAACTGAGGATTCATCTGCTGGCGGATCGCGTTGTAACGCGACTGCGTATTCGTCAAAATCTCGCTTAACCGCTGCTGCTGATCTGGCGTAAGATCTAAATCGCGAGTCAACCTGCTTACCGCGCGCGTAGGATCTGGCGCCTGCGTGCGGCTGACCGGACGAACCTCCGCCCGCGCTCCGTCCACCCGCCGGTTCATCACCGTAAGCCCCAGCGCCCCGAGCGCGACACCCAGCACGAATACTACTACCAGCAGGGCGATCGCCTTTCGACTGGCAGGGTTAAAAGTCATTAGTTCTCTCCGCCAGCGAAGTTAAAACTTCGTCCTGGTTGGCTGGCTGCGCCGGGGGTTCCGGTAATCCCGTTCCCATTTCAACCTGCGTGGCCTCACTCTGTGAAGTCATCACCGGCATATGGAAAGGCGGCGCAAACTCCGCCAAGTAAACCGACAATGCGAGCAGGACCACCGCCGCGGCCAACGCAAAGCGCGAAGCCAGCAACTCGAGCGGCCGCCAGATGCCCATCCGCCTCGCCGATTCCTCGCGGATAACTGCCATCACGCGCGCCGCAAACAAATCTTTTCTGCTCTCCGCCACGGGCGACGCCGCGAGATCGCTTGAGTCGCGTACTAACTGGTTGGCAATCTCGGCATCCTCGAGCGCCACGCGGCATGCCGCACAGTCCACAAGATGCGCCTCGAGTTCTGCATCCACAGGCGAACTCGGCAGGTCGTTTGACGGAGCGCCGCGAACCGCGCTTTCCAGGCGATCTTC
>PLEA01000630.1 GCA_003136335.1 Acidobacteriaceae bacterium
GCTCAAGGGGATTCACTACGCGATGGAGTCGGGGATGCTCGCGGGGACGGCGATTGCGGATGCATTGCGATCATCGGGAACCGCCGACGCCAGCCAG
The DNA here is from genome assembly GCA_003136335.1 of Acidobacteriaceae bacterium. The sequence goes on from PLEA01000630.1 coordinate 98, forward strand.
CTCGCGGCATACGATCGCGCCGTGCGCCAGTCGCGCATTGTGGGTGACTTGCGGGTCACGCGCAACATGCGGCCGGCATTCAAGCATGGACTTGTCGGCGGTGTCCTTCGCGCCGGTCTCATGACACTGAGTCGCGGAGCCTTCCCGGGTGGCCGCATCGCCATGCCGAGCGACGCGGAGGCCCCCCGCGCTACGCATCCGGTCGCGCCGTTCGTGCCCGACAATGTCCGGACCTTCAGCAAGGTCGACGCGGTCTTCAAGTCGGGGAACGCCACCCGTGACTCGATTCCATCGCACCTGATCGTCGGCAAGAGCATCACTGGCGAGGTGGCCGAGTTCTACGCCCATCTCTGCCCGGCCGGAGTGTATGAGCGTGACGGCGACACGTTGCGAATCAATCCGCCGAATTGTGTCGACTGCAAGGCAACGGACGTGCTCGGGCCGCGCTGGACGCCGCGGGAAGGAGGAAGCGGTCCCAAGTACCGACTGATGTAAGCAGTAAGAAGTAAGAAGTAAGAAGGTAGGGAGGACAGCAGGACTCAGCTCCTGCTGTCCTCCCTACCTTCTTACTTCTTACTTCTTACTTGCGAAGATTGATATCGCGAGTATTGCGATGATGCCTGTCAACGACAGCTCGGGCGCGACCTGCACCCAGGGCCCCACCAGCATCTTGATGCCCACCAGGACCAGCACGACGGCAACCCCGAATCGGAGATAGCTGAAGCGATCGAGTATCCCGGCCAGCAGGAAGAACAGCGCGCGCAATCCGATGATCGCAAAAATGTTTGACGTATAGACCAGGAACGGATCGCGGGTCATCGCGAAGATGGCGGGAATCGAGTCGGTAGCGAAGACGAGATCAGTCCATTCGATCACCAGGATGACCGGCAGCAGCGGGGTGGCCAGCCACTTCCCGCCGATGCGGACGAAGAAGGCGCCGCCATGGAACTCGTTTGTCAGCGGCCAGACCCGTCGCGCGGCGCGCATCGCCAGATTGGTCGCCGGCTCGGCCCGTTGCGCGTCGGGCCTGGCGAACATCTTGACGCCAGTGAAGACCAGCAGGGCACCCAGCACGTAGATCACCCAGCTGATTTCATCGAGCAGCAGGGTTCCCATGCCGATCATCACGGCGCGCATCACAATTGCGCCGAGAATGCCCCATTTGAGCACGACCGGCTGCAGTGCCGTCGGGACCGCGAAGTAGTGCAGCACCAGGATGAACACCAGCAGGTTGTCGACCGAGAGCGACAGCTCCACCACGTAGCCGGCTGTGAATTGCACCGCATCGACATGCCCTTCCCGCCACCAGATCAGGCAGCCGAAGGCTGCCGCGACGCCGATGACGCCGATGCTCCACCACGCGGCTTTGTGGATGCCTGGCGCATGAACGCGCCGCCGCGCGCCGCCAAGGTCGACTGCCAGCAGCGATACGATGATGGCGGCGAAGATCAGCCAGATCGACAACGAATGACCCGCGATCACTGGCGGCTCGACGTGTTCAGTGCCTCGGTGAAGACGGCGCGTGGTCGAAGCACAACCCTTCGACGACAGATCCGGCGGCAAGAGACCCATCGCCGGCGGGAATAATCGCCAGGCAATCGGCCCGCACCATCGACATCAGCATTCCCGACCCCTGCGGTCCCGCCAGCGCCGCCACGGGGATTTCGCCGCCGGGCCACGCCAGCGTGCAGCGCAAATACTGGTCGAGCACCGGGTCCTGGCGGGCGGCGTCGCGCAGCGTCATCGCTCTCGTCGATCGAATCGGCTGACGATGCCCGGCCATGGCGCGGATCGCCGGCCGGCCGAAGAGCTCGAAGGTGACCATGGTCGATACGGGATTTCCTGGCAGGCCGAAGAAATAGGTGCCCGGCCTTTCCCGGGCGGAGCCTGCCCTGAGCCTGTCGAAGGGGGCGCCCGCGCCACATTTACCAAATACGACCGGGCGTCCAGGCTGGATTTTCGCTCCGGTAAAGAAGAATTCGGCGTGCATTTCTGACAGCGCCTGCTCGACCAGATCGTAACGGCCCATGGAGACACCGCCGGTCATCAGTAACAGATCTGACTTCAGGCCTTCTTCGATCAGGCGGCGCAGTCCCCGCAGTTCGTCCGGGGCCACGGGCAGCAGCACGGCTTCACCGCCAGCCTCGCGAATCTGCGCAGCGAGCGAATAACTGTTTGAGTTGCGAATCTGGGTTGGGCCGGGAGTGGCGTCGACGCCCACAATCTCGTCCCCCGTTGTCAACACCGCGACTCGCGGGCGCTTATACACTTGTAACCGTGATTTGCCCACCGAAGCGGCGAGCGCGACGGCCGCCGCATTCAGGCGGACGCCGCGGTCGAGCACACGGGCGTCCTCGCGGGCCTCGGCACCGCGGGCAACGATGTTCTCTCCGGGCACAACGCTCCGCGTGATTTCGACCTGTGTGCCATCTTGCGAATTATGCCGCGAGCTGTACTCGACCATCACCACCGCGTCCGCACTCGCGGGGACCGGAGCTCCGGTCATGATAGACGCGGTTTGTCCCCTGCCGATGTTGCGCGGGATTCTGTCGAGTTTCTCGCCCGCTTTAATTTCGCCGATCACTTCGAGCATTGCGGGCAGTTGGGATAGGTCCGTTGAGCGCACGGCATAGCCATCGCGCGTGGATCGGGGAAATGGCGGAATATCGCGATCGGCCGTCACAAACTCGGACAGAACGCGGCCCGCAGCGGCAAGGAGATCTACAGATTCGCCGCTCGCTGGAACGTTGCTGGTTCGAACCAGCGCGGCTTGAGCCTCTACCACACGGCGGGCGTCTTCAAAGCTCAGGACGATATTTACAGGCGCCGCGGACATGGAGAGATGATACGACAGAGAAAGTGTGACATTGAGAGAGGGGAGTCTCTAGCAATCACAGAAAGTCAATGCAGCGCAGGGGAATTGGGGCTTTACCGCGCCAATTCCTGCCCAAGTGCGGCCGGATTGCTGGCATAAGAAAGACCAGTTTCGAGATCGATCAGCCGGTCCTGGACCAGTTGCGCGATCTCACCGTCGAAATGCTGCATCCCTTCGGCAGCGCCGGCCTTCATGGCGTCGAGAAGACTTTTGTTCTCGCGCTCCCCTTTTTCGATGCACTCGCGGATGCGGGCATTCGCTTTGAGGATTTCGAAGGCAGCAACGCGCCCGCTGCGATCCGACTTCGACATGAGCCGCTGGCAGATGATGTAGCGGAGCGACTTGGCAAAACGCTCGCGCGCCGATTGCTGCTCAGCCGGCGAGAACGAACCGACAATACGCTCCACGGTTTTCGAAGTGTCCATCGTGTTCAAACTGGAAAATACGAGGTGGCCGGTCTCAGCCGCTTCGAGCACGATTTCGATGGTCTCCCGGTCGCGCATTTCGCCGACGAGAATCACTTTCGGCGCCTGGCGCATTGCCGAACGCAAGGCATGAGCGAAGCTCGGTGTGTCGCTGTGCAACTCCCGCTGATGAATCGTGGAACATTTGTGATTGTGCAGGAACTCGATAGGATCTTCGATCGTGATGATGTGGTAGTACTTCTCGCGGTTAATGGCGTCAATGAGCACCGCCATGGTCGACGACTTGCCGGATCCGGCGGGCCCGGTCACCAGCACAATTCCATCCTTGAGTTTGGTCACCTCCGCCAACTGTTGCGGCAGACGCAGCGAGGCAAAGTCGGGAACGGCGGTGGGAATGACGCGCATCACAATGGCACAACTGCCACGCTGAATAAAAATATTGACGCGGAAACGGGCCAAGCCGGGTAGTCCGAAGGAAATGTCGCAAGCCCCATGCTCGCGAAGAGTCGTGATCGCCTGCTTATTGTCGCCAATCAGATCGGCGGCGATGTGACGCGTGTCGTCGGCAGTAAGGAACGTGAGCCCGGGCACCTGCACTGGGATCATCTGGCCGTAGACCTGTACTTGCGGTGGACGCCCAGGCGAAAAAATCAGGTCGCTGATCTTTTCCGAGGCACGCAGCATCGCTCCCAGCAACGCTGGAGTCGCTACCCTGCCGCTTCCATCGAAACCTTCTAATGCAACGGAAATCGGAGCAATGGTTGGTGCTGCCATTCGTCCTCACGCTCGGGGAATCGCACGCACCACAGAATTTGGAGATACTTCACTGTACCGCGCCGCGGGCCACACGCGAAGGACAGTAAGTGCATAGTCCTTCGTAACCCCACAATGGGCAAACGCAGAAAGGGCGGCTCGCCAAAGCCGCCCTGTGCAAGTGCTTGTATCTACAGATGATCTACTTCTTAGGCGCCTTCTTCTTGCCATATGTGGTTTCCACCGACGACCCGATGCTGGTCAGCATCTGCTTCGCTGCGTCCGCATAGGTACCGGTGGGCTGCAGTTCCAGATATTTCTGGAATGCCTCAGCAGTTCCGGGAGGCGCAATCATTTTGTCTCCCTGAAGCGTGGCCTTGCCAATCATATTTACACCCTTCCAATAGTAGGCGTCGGCGCGGCTGGGATCGGCAGCAATCACTTTGTTGAAGGCTGCCAGAGCGTCATCCACTTTGCCCGCGTTGGTGAGCACGGCACCCGTGTTGAAATAGTACTGCCCGGCACTCGTCGGGTCGGCCTGGGCCGCCAGTTCGTAGGTCTTGACCGCATCATCGGTTTTGTTGGCCTTGGCATAAGCTTCCGCCAGGTTGTTGTAGTAAGCAGCCAGGTTCTTGGCCGCATTCGGATCCTTCTCATTGGCGGCGGCCTTCTTGAGATCGACGGCTTTCTGATACGCTTCGATGGCCGAAGCCAGCCGCTTTTGCTTTTCCGCTGGATCGGTCTGCTTGGGCGCCGACAGCCGGTAATAATCTCCCAGTTTGAACCAGAGCAGGTCACGGGTTGCGTCCACCTGGGTGGCTTCGTTCAGGGACGCAATGGCGGTATCAAAGTCGCCCGCATCGGCCGCCGTCTTGGCCGCGTTCAGTTTCTCGTTAAGAGTCTTGACGGTCATCGTTTCCTTGGCCGACTTGGCCTGCTGTTCCTGCATCTGCTTCAACTGCTCTGGAGAAAGACCTTGTCCCTTGGCCGCGCTCTCCATTTCCTTCTTCACATCCAGGTCCAGAGTGTTCTCGTCCAGCTGAACCTTGAATCCTTTCACGTGATCCATTTCCTTCCCGGCCTTCATATCATCCGCGTTCTTGTAGAGCGTCACCAGGTAAGTGCCGGGCGTGAGCCCCAGCGAAAAGTATTCGCCTTTCTTGTTGGTCTTGAGAGGGTATTTCTGACCATTGTCCGTGTTCGTCCAGATCACGATTGCGTCGGCAACGGGGTTGCCCTGGGCGTCTTTGCACGCGCCCTTGACCGTTCCCGAAGCCTGCGCGAAGACTGGAGGCACACACAGTCCGAGCGCCAGTACTGCGAATAGAAGAAATGCGAAATGCTTTTTCATGTTGCCTCCCGGCAAATTCGATTTTTGCTGGCCGATTCTTAACAGTCGATTGACGACTACCAAAATCAAAATCCACTCTCTGCGAATGCCTATCTGCCCGCATACGGAATTGGATCCGGCACTCCCGCCGCCTCGAAGGCGCGCAGGCGCAACACACAACTATCGCAGATTCCGCAGGCCTGATCTTCGCGACTGTAACATGACCAAGTTAAATCGAAGGGCACACCCAGTTCAAGGCCAAGGCCCACAATCTCGTGTTTTCTCATCGCGATGAGCGGAGTGACGATTTCAATGGCACCTTTCTTAGTGCCCGTTCTTACAACCTCATTGAATGCCTTGTAATAGGCTGGACGACAATCCGGATAGCCGGAACTGTCAGGCTCGACTGCGCCAATGTACACCTTTTCTGCGCCCAGCACTTCGGCCCAGCTCACGGCCACAGCCAGGAAATGCGCGTTGCGGAAAGGGACGTAAGTGACGGGAATGTTCCGGCCGACCTCTTCAGCCTCGGGCACGGCGATGGCCTCGTCGGTCAGCGCGGAGCCGCCAATGGCGCGCAGCGCCTCGTTTCGGACCGCAAGCGTGTCGTGGATTTGCAAGCGCCGGCAAATGGCGAGATACGACTGCCGCTCGCGCTCCTCGGTGCGCTGTCCATAACTGATGTGCACTGCGGCGGCGTCATGGTCGCGCGCTGCCAATGCCGCGCAAACACAGGAATCCATACCGCCGCTGAGCAGCACAACAGCCCGCGATTGCTTCGAGGATGGCATAAAAAAGATTGTTGATTGATGATTTCTGATGGTTGATTGAAACCCACAAACAACGATTCTTGGGTTTGACAATCAACAATCAACAATCAGCAATTCCCTAAACTCCCTTCACCGCCGGGTCCCAAATGAACTTGTGCAACTGCAGGCCGAGCCGGGCGGGGACGTTGTCGGCGATCATCCACTCCGCCAGTTCCTGCGGGTTGAGCAGGCAGTGCGAGCTGTCGCGAGCGCCAGTCGCGTCCTTGCGGAACGCCGGGGAAAACAGGACCGCGTTTGCCCGCTCCGCGAGATTGTGCCGGTGGGTGAAGTCGCGGGCAAATTCATAGTCCGCGCGGCTGCTCAGCACAAACTTGATTTCGTCGTGCGCGCCCAGCGCCTCCAGGTTCTCCATGCAAAACGTGTCGCCCTCGCCCGAGTTCGGACACTTCACGTCCACGATCTTGATGATACCGGCCGGAACCCGCGCCAATAGGCGTTCTCCGCTAGTTTCGAGGAGGACCTTGTAACCCTCCTCCAGGAGGTGCTGCATCAGCGGAACCACCTCGCGCTCCTGCAGCATGGGTTCGCCGCCGGTGATCTCGACCAAACCATCCGCCGGGCTCAGGCGCGTGACCTCGGCCAGCACCTCTTCGACCGCCATCTTGCGGCCACCCTGAAATGTGTACTCGCTGTCGCACCACGAACAGCGCAGATTGCATCCCGTCAACCGCACAAATACACACGGCAGCCCTGCGTGCGTGGACTCGCCTTGCAACGATTTGTAGATTTCGGTGATCTGCATAAAAAACCGTTGCCAGCCGCCAGCTTCCAGTTCTCTAGCAGGCTGCTGAAAAACTCGGCCTGCGGCGCAGCTTTGAAAGGCCGGGCCCCGCCCCAGGTTTTGAAGGCGCGCGGCCTGTGCCCCCAGGGTTTGAAAGGACGCGGCTTCCAGCCGCGCCCTAAGTGTCGCAAAATCAGCAGCGGCTTCAGCCGCCAAAGTAACATTCGCTCATCAAACAGAGTTCTTCCCGCAACCTGCTATTCCTGGCAACCGACAACTGCTATTCGCTGTATTTCGCCGTGGTGGTATCTGTCTCGAAAACCGTCACATCCTTCACTCGCACGCGACCATTGGTCACGCTTTTCAACTTTGTATTCGATTGCTCGTAGAAATACTTTGCCAGATTCTCGGCCGACGGATTGATCACCGTGAACGGCTCGATCTCATTGATCATCTGGTGGTCCAGACGCTCGATCACGTGCTTCATCACTTCGCGCAGATCTTTAAAATCGAGCAGCAGGCCGGCCTTGTCCAGTTCGGCTCCAGCCAGCGTCACCCGGATCTTGTAATTGTGCCCGTGCGGATTCTCGCACTTGCCCTT
>PLEA01000396.1 GCA_003136335.1 Acidobacteriaceae bacterium
ATCAAGCCGTGCTCGTAGCAATACTGCATGATCTTCTTGGTTTCATCGGTCGCCGGTATTTTGGTTTCTTGCGACTGCACGAGTTCGATCGCCTGCATGCCACCGAGACCGCGCACGTCGCCGATGATGGGCCAGCGGCATTGCCACTCGCGGGCGCGGGTCTGGAAGCGGTCGCCGAGTTCGTTGGCCCGCTGCAACAAGTTCTCGCGCTCGAACAGATCCAGCACCGCTAGGGCCGCGGCGCAGGAGAGTGGATTCCCGGCGAACGTTCCACCGAGACCTCCGGGACCGGGAGCGTCCATAATTTCGGCGCGGCCCGTGACCGCGGCGAGCGGCAGGCCGCCGCCGAGTGATTTTGCGGTTACGAGAAGATCGGGCTCGATGCCATAACGTTCGCTGGCAAAGAGCGCACCCGTGCGCCCGAAGCCAGACTGAACTTCGTCGGCAATAAAGAGGATGCCGTGCTTGTGGCAGAGATCGATCAAGACTTGAAAATAATCCGGAGGTGGGGCGATGAATCCGCCTTCTCCGAGGACAGGCTCGGCGATCACCGCGGCAACTTCTTCGTTTGCGACCACACGCTTGAAAGTGTCTTCAAGATGGCGCGCACAGTAAAGATCGCACGAGGGGTATTTCAAGTTATAAGAGCAGCGATAGCAGTAGGCAAATGGGACGCGATAGACCTCACTCGGAAAAGGAGCGAATCCGGCCTTGTAAGGATGCGTTTTGCTGGTCAGGGCCAGTGTCATCATGGTGCGGCCGTGAAATGCGTCTTCGAAGGCGATGATGCCGGGGCGTTTGGTGTAAACGCGGGCAATCTTGACCGCGTTCTCGACCGCCTCAGCGCCGGTGTTGACGAAGATTGTTTTCTTGGCGAACTTGCCCGGCGTGACTTCGTTCATCCGCTCGGCGAGGCGGACATAGCTTTCGTAGGGCGTGACCTGGATGCAGGTGTGCAAGAAGTGGTCGAGTTGGACTTTAACCGCCTTGACTACAGCTTCCTGCCGATGGCCGACGTTGAGGCAGCCGATGCCGCCGGCAAAGTCGAGGTAACGGTTGCCGTCGACATCTTCGAGCCAGGCGTCTTCGGCTTTGGCTACATAGATGGGCGTGCCGTGGGAAAGGCCGCGGGGCACGGCTTTGGCGCGGCGCTCGGAGAGGGCGCGGGAATTAGGTCCGGGAATTGCGGTGCGAAGTTGAATGGTGGACATCGTGGGTCTCGTCGTTGGTCGCTCGTCGTTTGTCGTTGGCTGGTGCCGTCCCTGCGGGACTCGTTCTTCCCTCGATCTGTACCCGGCACTTCCGTGCCGGGCTTTCACATTCCGCCCCTTCGGGGCTCAGACTGGCAACTGTCAGCGGGCTACTGGCAACAGCTTTTCAGTACCAGCCGATTGGGGCTTCGTTCAGGTTGATGTAGACCTGTTTGGTTTCGAGATATTCTTCGATGCCCCAGGGGCCGAGTTCACGGCCGAAGCCGGATTGTTTGTAGCCTCCCCACGGGGCTTCGACGTAGGTAGGCTGCATGTGGTTGACCCAGACGATCCCGGCGCGCAGGGCTTTCACGGCGCGCATGGCTTTGAAAATGTCGCGCGTCCAGACGGCGGCGGCGAGGCCATAGGGGGAATCATTGGCAATCTTGAGCGCGTCTTTTTCGTCTTCGAACGGAATCACCGCGGCGACCGGGCCGAAGATTTCTTCGCGGGCAATGCGTGCGCTGTTCGTGACGTCAGAGAAAATCGTGGGCTGAACGTAATAACCTTTACCCATCTTCTCTGGGCGGCCGCCGCCGGAAACGAGTTTGGCCTCTTTCTTGCCGATCTCGATGTAGGAGTTGACGCGGTCGTATTGTTCTTTGCTGACGAGAGGGCCCATTTTAGTTTCGCGCTCTAGCGGCGGGCCGAGTTTTATTTTCTTCGCTTTCTCGGTCATCGCCTCGACGAATCTTTTGTAGATCGATTTCTGCACGAGGATGCGGCTGCCGGCTGAGCAGACTTCGCCTTGATTGATGAAGACGCCGAAGAGGGCGCCGTCGATGGCGGCTTCGAAATCGGCGTCGGCGAAGAAAATGTTAGGAGACTTGCCGCCGAGTTCGAGGGTGACGCGTTTCACGGTGTCAGCGGCCTGTTTGACGATGATCTTGCCGACGGCGGCGCTGCCGGTGAAGGCGATCTTGTTGACGTCGGGATGCTGAACGAGCGGAGCGCCGCAGGATTCGCCGAAACCGGTTATGACATTGACGGCTCCGGGAGGCAGGCCGCAGTCGGCGAAATGTTTCGCGAGTTCGAGCGCGGTGAGAGGCGTTTGCTCTGCTGGTTTGAGCACGCAGGTGCAACCGGCGGCGAGCGCCGGGGCCAGTTTCCACGCGGCCATCAGTAGAGGATAATTCCACGGGATGATTTGTCCGGCGACGCCGACCGGCTCTTTGAGCGTGAGGCTCATGGCGTTGTCGGGGACAGGATTGACATAGCCGACAACTTTAGTGGCGAGGCCGCCATAGTATTCGAAGCATGTGGCGACGTCATTGATGTCAAACTCAGCTTCGACGATGGGCTTGCCGGTATTGCGGCATTCGAGTTCGGCGAGCGCGGACAAATTGGCGCGAACCTTTTCGGCGAGGCGGAAGAGGACGCGGCCGCGCTCCTGCGCCGTTGTGGTGGACCATGGGCCTTCTTCGAAGGCGGCTTTGGCGGCGGCGACGGCGCGATTGACGTCGTCGACAGAGGCGTCGGGGACTTGGGCGATCACTTCTTCGGTGGAGGGATCGTAGACGGGGAGTGTCTTCGCGGACTTGCTTGCGACCCATTCGCCGTTGATGAACATCTGGTAAGTTTTCACGTCAGTTTGAACTCCACTGGGCATAATGCTGGGCCTCCTGTCGGCGACGGGCTAATGCCGGCCGCACGAATTAAGCGCGGGAAAAATTGTGCCGTCCGCTACGGGACTCGGTTCCTTTTCTGACTGCTTACCCAGGACTTACGTCCGGGGCTAATATATCCCGCCCCTACGGGGCTGGGACCTGCTGGCTCGAGCGTCGCCGTCTGCCCGAGGCTGCTTAATCTCTCCGTCAAGATCAATGTCGAACTTCGCTTGTGGGAACGGGCGAGTCGCCCGTTCCCACCCGGTCCATCGTCAGTGGAACGGTCTGTGGCGCCTTGCGGCGGCCGTAGACGAAAAAGAAAAATGCGGCCAGTCCGATGAAAAACAGGGTGCCGCCGAACATCCATAATTCGTAGGACCACAGCGAGGTGATTTGCTGGGCCGGAAAAAATACCAGGGCGATGCCGAGGATCGTGGTCAGGAATCCACTTAGGCCCGCGAGGAACAGCGTGGTCCGGCCATACTGGCCTCGGGGCTTCGATTCCGTTACCGCGAATTTCACCAGCGCGCCGAACATGTAGACGAACGGAACGAGTTGCAGCACGACCGCCAACGAGAGCAGTTTCTGAAATGTTTCCTGAACCCCGGCGCCGGTAAAATTCAGAATCACCAAAACGGCGGAGACGATTCCCTGCACGATCAGCGCGGCATACGGCGTGGCGTAACGGGGATGTACTTTGCCGAGCCAGGACGGCATGTAGGAATCGAGTCCGGCGACAAAGGGAATGCGGGAGCAGCCGCCGATCCAAGCCGACCCGATACCAGCGATCGCGAGACTAAGCATAAGAGCAAAGGGGACGGTGATCCAACTCACGCCGACGCGGGCAGCCATTCCGGTCACTGCCTGTACCACACCTTGCAACACATTGACGTTCTTGCCGACGGCGATAAGTAAGGTCAGCGTCGCGGCGATGTACAGAGTGCCGGACAGCAAACCGCCCCAGGCGACCGCTCCGGGGAGAGTACGGCGGGGATCTTGAATCTCATCGCCCATAACAGAAGCAAGTTCTAGACCGACGAGGCCGAAGCAGATAACGCCGAAGGAATTGAGAACGAAGCGCGGATTGGCGGGAATTTTGAAATCGCCTGCGGTGATGCCGGCGCCGAAGCGCGACCAGATGACAATGCCGAGACCGACGAGCACGATGGCAGCGATGAAGGTTCCGATGGCGCCGACGTTGTTGATCCATTTCCCAACGCCGAGGCCGAGGATGTTGAGCACGGTGAGCAATGCGAGCAGGGCGAGGGAAACGCAAGCAGCGAAGATCTTGTTGTCGGGAAGTCCCTGGTGGCTGGGACCGAGCACGTAAACCGACACGCCGACGAAATAGAGCATGACCGTCGGGACGTAGAGCATGTTGTTGGTCCAGTAACACCAGCCGGAGAGGAATCCGTGGAAGTCGCCGAAGACTTCTTTGGCCCAGAGGTAGACGCCGCCTTCGCCGGGATAGCGGTGGGCGAGTTCGATGACCGCAATGCCTTGGGGCCAGAAGAAAAGGAGGAGGGAGATGATCCAGAGCCAGATGGTGACGCCGCCGTTGGCGGCGATAGAGGGGACGACGTTGAGATTGAAGACGGCGACGACGAAGAGGAGCACTAGATCGCGGCGTCCGAGGGCACGGATCAGGATGGGCTGAACGTCGGGTTGGGCGGTGGTGGACACTTTTGTTTTGCTGGCCGCGGAACAACAGGTTCCTCACCGGGCTTTCGCCCGGTTCGGAATGACAAAATATTTTGTACTCTCAGCAGAACAGCCGAGGCGGCTGTCCCTACGTGATTCGTGGCGCATGCAGGGCGGGCGAGGGCGCCCGCCCCACACTTGCAAAACGTTTAGTGCGCGACTGCGACTGGTTCGGCGCGCTCCTGCTGCGCTTTCGCCAGCGAGGCGGCGATGTCGTTGAACGCCGCAAGGTGTTTGTCGATGTCGGCGTCGGTGTGCTGGACGGAGATGGTCCACTGCTCATCCCACCAGTAGGGCTGGGCCATCACCCCGCGATTGACCATGCCGAACCAGTAGTGGCGCCAGAGATCGACGTCGATCGCTTCCCAGTCGCGATAGTTGCGAATTTCCTTCGGATAAAACATCAGCGCGCCGTTGGCTCCGGCTTGAGCAATGTAGGCCTGCAGGCCTACCTTCGCGATAGTGCTGCGATAGCCATCCGCCAGCTTTTTGCCAAGCTTGTCGACTTTGGCATAGTTGTCGCGGGTGAGAACTTCGCGGAACGTCGCGAGGCCAGCGGCCATGGAAACCGGGTTCGTGTTGTACGTGCCGCCGTGGAAGACCTTGTGCTGGCCGATGAGATCCATCACGGAGCGGTGGGCGCCGAAAGCGGCCAGTGGAAGGCCGCCGCCGATCGACTTGGCTAGACAGATCATGTCGGGCATGACGTTGAAGTATTCGCTGGCGCCGCCCCAGCCGAGTTTTGCGCCGGTTTTCACTTCGTCGAAGACAAGCAACGCGCCATTCTTGGTGGCAATTTCGCGGAGACCTTTCAGGAAGCCAGGTTGCGGCATGCACAAGCCGACGTTCATGAGAATCGGCTCGAGAATGATTGCAGCGATTTGGCCGGGATTCTCTTTGAAGCGGCGCTCTACGCTAGCAAGATCGTTGAATGTGGCGATGACCACGTTGGCGATGGCAGACTTGGGCACGCCGAGACCGCCGGTGACGGAGGTTGGGGCGTTGATGTCGCCATAGTCGGGAGCGTGCGGCTTCACGCTCACGAGGGCGCTGTCGTGCAGACCGTGGTAGGCGCCTTCGAACTTGACGATCTTGTCGCGTCCGGTGGCAGCGCGAGCCAGTCGAATCGCGTGCATGGTGGCTTCGGTACCGCTGTTGCCAAAGCGGCACATTTCCATTGGGAAGCGGTTGCAGATTTCTTCGGCCAGTTCCCACTCCATATCGTGGGGCATGCCGAACATGGTGCCGGTGGAAAGGCGCTTCTCGACGGCCTTCATGACGGCGGGATGGCAGTGCCCGGCCATGAGCGCGCCGAACGTCAGGTTGTGGTCGATGTACTCGTTGCCATCGAGGTCGCGGAACTTGCTGCCGCTGGCTTCTTTCACGAAGATCGGCCAGGGATCGTAGGCGCGATAATTGCTGGCTACACCAAGGGGAATGCGTTTGAGATTCTTTTTGTGGGCTTCGGCGGATTTGGGCGTGCGCCGCTCGAAGGTGGCGAGTTCTTTCTGCAGATCGGGATACATCGAATTGCTCCGGGAAAACTCAGGCCGGCGGCATTTCCGGTAGACCTTTTCCGGAAGACCAGCGGGCCATTAGATTGCCCGGGCGGTTGGAGCCGCCCGGGTTGCTGACTACAAGCATTTTACACGGACAAACTAAAAGTAGAACTTAAGGGCAAATTGCACCGCACGCGGGTCTCGCGCTTGCAACACTTGGCCGAAAGTTGTGTTGCTAAAATTTCCGTCTGGATTTACAAACTCAGTCTTGTTGAACAAATTGAAAATGTCGGCTCGGAACTGAAAGTACTTAGATTCCGAAAGTGCGATTCTTTTCGAGAAAGTCACGTCCCACTGATTTTCTCCAGGACCGCAGCAGATCGAACGCGGAGTAGTTGCGAAAGTGCCGAGCGTGGGATCCGAGAATTGAGTCGGATTCAGATAGAGGTTGCCGTTCGTCTTGGGATTCAGGATCTGGAGCGGGCCCGTCAACTGCGGCGCTCCGGCTCCGAGGAAGAACAACGAGCTGATCAGTTCGTTATCGTCCTGGGTCTGAATACGGATGGGAAAACCACTCTGGAACTGGATGATTCCCGACATGGACCAGTCATCCAGAACTCTTCCCTTAAATCCGCTATATCGCGGGACTGGAAACTCCCAGTAATAGTTAATGACAAAGCGCTGCGCCGAATTGAATAGGGACAAAGAGCGACTGGCTTTGTAGTCGAAAGGGTTGACGGTTTCTTCGAAGCTGGACGCCCAATCCAAGGACTTGCTGAAGGTATAGGCGGCCTGTAGTTGAAGTCCATGAGAGAAGCGCTTTTCCAGGCTGGCCTGAAGCGAATTGTAGGCAGAGGCGGCGATGGTGTCTTCGGCGAAGATATTGGTGAAGACGGGAACACCGTCGGCGGGACAACCGTTCCCGGGGCCACCGGTCAGGGGATTGCAGTTCGGTGAAGAATACGGACGCAGTCCAACAAAATTCAGAGTCTGTCCTGCGGCCTGAATCGTGCCGCCGGCGGGCAGATGGAATCCATTGGGCAACAGGGACCCGTTGGAAGCGGGCAGCGTGACCGTGAACTGATTGTCTTCCAGGAATGGTCCGCAACTTCCCGCTGAACCGTAGGAAAAGACTTTGGTGGGATCATTGTTCGCCAGAGCGATGATGTCCAGACAGGTCTGCGGATTCGCGGCATTGATGTCGTGTGAAGCCAGCAGGCGATGTCCCTGCGATCCGACATAGCCAAGTTGAAGGACGACATTGCGGGCCAGTTCCCGTTCAACATTGAAGTTGTACTGGGCCGAATATTGGGTGCGCATGTGAGGCTGAAAATCCCCGTAGAGCAACATCGGGCGGAACGAAGCCCAATCCTGCGGAGTTCCGGGCTTGGGGCTGAGTATGCCGGTGAAGGGATTGGGATTGACGGTGCCGGCTTGCGAGATAAAAGGAGTGTTCAGAAAAGTGGCGGCCAAGTAGGTGCTGCCGCCAAAAGGTGGTTCGGCGCCGAACTGCTCGAGCACCAGTTGCTCCATGGGGTTGTAGAACATGCCCCAACCGCCGCGGAAGGTAGTCTTGGAGTTGAGGCTGTAGGCGAGTCCAATGCGTGGCGCGAAGGCTTTGTAGTAAGTCTGCGTGAGTCCAGCGGGAATGCCGGCATCTCCCGGAACAACCAGGCCTGTCGGCTGGACACCAGCCGAGGTGCAGTCGGTGCCGCCGAGATTGGTCAGCTCGGCGGGGGTTAGAACGCACGGATAGACAGTTGAGTTCTGGCCAGGACGGAAGGTTTGAACATGGTGGAGGGCGTCGGCGAGAGGTGTATCCAACTCCCAGCGAAGGCCATAATTTAGAGTAAGCGAGGGTTTGATTTTCCAGCTGTCCTGGGCAAAGAGATAAAGTCCGGTGTTGCGCACATTTTCTCGTTGCGCTGAACCCTGCGTGTAGCTGTCGTCCAGTCCCAACAGGTAGCCCGGATAATTGTCGTTGTAAAGGACCGAATTTTCAGTCGTGCTATTGAAGGTAAGCTGGCCGCTGACGTTGTAGTAGAGAGTCTGATCGAAGCGGGAACGGCGTAT
Organism: Acidobacteriaceae bacterium; assembly: GCA_003136335.1. Next base: position 8,131 of record PLEA01000396.1, read on the forward strand.
GTCCGCGCCAAACTTCATAGTGTGATTGGACTTTACCCACGTCAGACTGTCGGTCCACATGAATGAGTTCCCTACTTGTGGCAATTCACCTTCCCAGCCGTTGCCGATGGCAAATCCGCCGGCAACATTGATAAAGGGAACCCCGGTGCGATTGGCAGGTAAACCGGTGGTGATGCCGTACTGAGGGCTCGTTGCCGGCAGCCCAGCTGCCACCAGGTCGGCCTGAATCGAAGCGGATCCAGAGTTCGAATCCGAGACGCCGTTGAAGCAAACGGCCTGCGCTGCGGGAGAAACACAGGAGGCCTGCACAGCGTTGGTACTCTGAGGATGCTGGAAAGTCAGTTGACCTTCGCGCATGTAAGTGAAGCGGAATTCGTTGATCACATTATTGCTGATCGTCCAGGTATGGCTGGGATTGAATTGCTGGTAGCGGGAGCCGACATTGGCGCCGAAACCAGGAATATTCGCACCGGAAGCCTGGAAGTCATAGAAAGGCTGAAAATTCGTGTCGTTGGTGAAGTAGTAGTAAAAGCTGAAACTCTGTCGGGCGTTGATGTGATGGTCGAAGCGCAGTGTGAACTGGTTTTGGGTATCTGCGCTCACCGGCACTGCCTGGTAGTTGATTCCGTCTGGGCGATTGGCAGCGGGGACGAATCGCAACATATCGCTGGCAACGGGATCCTGACAATTGGTCGGGATTACATTGGTTGGAAAGACCGTGGACCATGGCAGAGGGTTCTGAACGCTGTATCCGCCGTTCCCATACGCATTGTTGATTCCGCCTTGGCCGAGGCCCAAAGCTGCATCGCAACCTGGACGGCCATCGAGCGCCTGTGCCGCGAACTGGTCAGCTATTCCGCCCGAAAAGGAGCCTCCTGCCGAAAAGTCTCCAGTCCTCTCCGCCGGTGTTGGCACAGTCACCGTCTGCCCCGAAATGCCTTGGCGTACACGCCGTCCTTCGTAAGACACAAAGAAGAACGTGCGATCTTTCTTAATCGGTCCGCCAAAAGTTCCGCCGAACTGATTCTGATTTTCCTGCGGCTTAATTGTGTTGAAGTACCCCTGCGCGTTCAGAACTGTATTGCGGAAATACTCATAGAGATTCCCGTGCCACTGATTGGTGCCCGATTTCGTAATGACGTTGACCACCGCGCCGGAGTTGCGGCCGTACTCCGCATCAAACGTATTGCTGATGACGCGAAATTCATCAATCGCGTCAGGGGTGGGCTGAATGGTTGGCAAGTTGACGAACTGGTCGTTGGCGTCGCCTCCGTTGACGCTGAAGTTGTTAGCTCGGGTGCGGCCACCATTCACGGAGACTGCTCCGGCGTCGTCACTACCATAGAACGTACCTCCGCTGGAACCCAACTGCGATTGCACACCGGGCTGCAACTGAAGGAACTGGTAAGTATCGCGGGTGTTGAGAGGAAGTTCGTTCACCGAGCGATTGTTGACCACCGCACCGAGTTGGGTGCTGCTGGTGTCGACCAGCGGAGCCTCGGCAGTGACATCGACGACCTCCTTGTTCTGGCCCACCTGCAGGGTCATATTCAGGGTGATGACCTGGTTGACGTCCAATGAGATGGCATGGCGAACGCTGTTTTTGAATCCCTTCAAGTCGAAGCTGAGAGTGTAAGTACCCACCGGAAGATTGGGGAATACAAAGTCACCGCTGTCATTGCTGACTTCATCCTGAGCGACGCCGGTGGCTTCGTTGGTGGCTGTTACTTTCACGCCAGACAGAACCGCGCCCGTGGGATCGGCGATGCGTCCGAGAATGCGGCCGCCGGTGCCTTGAGCCAAGAGCAACGTGGGAAGGACAAAGCAGACGGCAAGGGCCAGACACACGGGTTTCAGATGCGCGGTATACAGGCACAGCTTCGACGAGCGGGATCGGAGCGAGAGCATGAAGCCTCCTGACATCTTCGGGAGAGGTTGGTTTGTTGGTTTGAAAACGACAGCTTGTATCCAGTCACAACCTTGCTATTATCCCGCAAGGTTAGAGAAGAGG
>PLEA01000128.1 GCA_003136335.1 Acidobacteriaceae bacterium
ACCCAGTCATCGCATGCCATCTCACGCTCGAGTGACATCCGGTGACTGAGCCAGTAGATCGCCGGCTGAATCGGTAGCACTGCTTCAATAAATCTCTGCGCCAGGTTGGTCCAATCATCTCGGCGCCGTAAGTGGGCGAGTTCGTGCATCACGATGTGGGCGAGTTCCGAGTCCGAAAGCGTGTCGAGAAATGCCCAAGGGATCAGGATCGCGGGATCGAGGAATCCGAGCGATACAGGGCCGGCGACCTGTTTCGAGATGAGCAATCGGGTATGCCGCCGAAGGCCGTTGATTGCACACAGACGCCGCAACCGCAACTCCCAGCGGTCCGGAGCCGGCGTCGCGCCTGATTTCAACCTTCGCAGCGCCCGGTATCCATCTGCCAGCCTCGCTAGCATCACCAGGGACAGGAGAGCCCATAGAATCTCGATCGCGGCAGGAACCTTTCCAGAGCGAATGCGAATCAGTGGATGCTCAACCGCCTCCATCACTGCCGATGAAGTCCGGGAGGCCGCGTTTCGCAGCGCGGATTCGAAATCCCGATGAGATGCGGATTCGCGGTTTGATTCAGGAATTGATGCAGGATGTGACTCGGGGTTCGGGGCGACCTTCAATTCCGAGTACCGAATTTCAACCGGAGCGAAAGTCCTGGCCACAGGCGTGTTCGTTGTTGCAATCGGAAGCGAATCCGGTTGAGCCACTGTAGTAGTGGGAGCTCTGGGCGACACCAGCCCGGTAGACAGCGCTACGACAGCGAGCAAGGTTAGCCATAGAACAGTGAAGCGGGTCGTCGAGTTCATTCGCGGAAGCAGTTTCAGAAGGACCCACATCACCGCCGCTAGAATTGTGCCCTGACAGATTCCGTTCAGAAGAGTTGTCATGGCGAAATTGATATGTGTCATTTCTGCTCTCCTTGCTCACTCTCCGCGATCATCCTCTTGATGCGGCGCAATTCGGCTCGGCCTATTGTTTCTTCTTTCAGTAGATTCACGACCAGCAGTTCGCGCGAGCCGCCGAAAAAGCGGTTCACCAGATGACCCAGTGCGGTACGGCTGGCTTCTTCATGCGCAATCACGGGTTCATAGATGAAAGCGCGTCCTTTCTTCGTGTGCCGCAGGTAGCCCTTGGCCTCGAGAATGCGCAGTGTGGTCAGCACAGTGCTATACGCAAGGGGCGGATTGGCCGGCAATGATGCTACTACGTCACCCACCGTCGCTCGCCCTTCCTTCCACACTACGTTCATCAGCCGTAGCTCACCTTCCGTTAAGTTCGGTGATTTTTTCCGCGCCAACGCTACCTCCTCAGGACGAACAATTAAGTAATTAATAGTTACAAATTTATATTGCACGCAATCTCCCATTGTCAACTATTAAATTAATAGTTAGAGTTTGGGTCTCGGCAATTCGGCACGCGCCCAAGAGCGTTCTCCCGTCACTCCTTGATCTTGCATGCGTTCTGTCCGGGAGAGACTCCCTATGAACTCTGAGGTGTCCCGTAAGCCGGAACCCCAGCGAGCTTTGCTGGGCTTCCTCCGGTTCGATCCCGTGACCAACGAACCCGGAGGCAATTGTCCGACGCTATCCAGAAACGGGCTTCCGGGAGATCTCCTCGAAGCCGACTTCGAGACAACTTCACGTCTCGCTGGCCGAAAACCACCGATGCGATCCAGTTGTCCGGCTTCGGATAACTTCAGGTTTGTCCGTCAACCGCCAAGAACGACGAATCACATAGACTATGGGCTCGACAAGTGACTTGGCGATTATGTACTCATCGAGAGCAGTTGCTACATGGGCCGGAGCGAGCAATCACGCCTGAGCTGGCTTTGCTTCGAGGATCCCCACATCATTCCCGACCGGAAAAACTCCGGCTAGGCGAAAACTCGCTGCTTCGAGAAGTGTTCTCCATTCGTGCTCACTTCGCTCTCTGCCGCCGGTAACGACCAGCATGTTGAGATCACTCATCAGGTGGCCTTCTAGGTGCGGGTCCGCCTGAGAGATCAGCGGAGGCAGTATGAATTCGATAACCAGCAGACTGCCGTTCGCCGGAATCACGGCGCGGCAGTTCTTGAGAATCTTGATTGCCTCCGCGTCCCGACGCCCGTGCAGAACATGTTTGAGCATGTACACATCGGCGCCGGCGGGAACAGACTGGGTTAGATCTGCCGCCAGCAGCTTGCACCGGGAGGAGACCTTTTCGTCCGCGAAGCGCGCCTTCGCTGCCTCCACGCTGGCCTCGAGATCGACGAGCATACCTCGAAGATGGGGATGGAGTTCCAGTACTGCAAGAATCAGTGCGCCCCCGCCCCCGCCAAGATCGGCGACCACATTCGCGCGCGAAAAATCCCACGCCCTCGCGATGGGAGCGTAATCTTCTGCGGGAGCCGTACCCATGACGGCACGAAAGATCGAGTCAGCTTCAGGATCCTGTGACCAGCGAGAAGGTACATTTGGATCACGCACCTGTGAGGCAGGCTTGCCCGTTCGGATGCAGTCGGTAAGCAGGGACCAGTCGTCGGCGAGCAGATCCGCCCAGAAGACGACGGCTGGCCATGCCGACTGGGCCATGTCCCTCCGCAGCGGCCTTCCGAACGGGGTCAGCCGAAAATGTTTCGGCGTCGTTTCCTTTGTAATGCCAATGCTGGCCAGAGCACGCAGCAGGCGATACAGAGCATCCACATCCGCCTGACAAATCTCGGCCAGGTGATCGACGCTGCGCACCTCATCTCCGAGCGCATCGGCAATCCCAAGGCGCGCAGCCGCGCAGAGCATATAGCTGCGCGAATAGGACATTGCCATCTGCACGAGCTCCGCATTCGGTGTCACATTGCCAATGCCGCTATCAGATTGAGCCATGAAATACCTCAATATTCTGGGCAAACATATCAGAGAAGCCACTACTGACACGGGAGATGAATCTCGTCGTTTAGCGATGACAGGCCAATGTACTCTCGAGCCACAGGACGCGGCAGTAGCTGGCTCGATTTTTGATACTCGGCGATGAAACTTATCTCAGTGGGGAGTGAACCTCGTTGAGGTCCTTGTTCCGGCGCGGTGGCAGCAGCGCACCCACGAGCACCGCCGGAATAATCGTCAGGAGAAATGTCAGGTGATACCACACGGGAAATTTGCTCCAAAGGGCGATGTGCGCAGGCAGGAACATTGCAAGCACCACGCCGCCGACGATCAACGGCGCCCAGCGGCTCGACGGGGATATCCAACGTGTTACGGCACCAGCCACCATCGAGGTCACGATAGCCATCAAAAGGCGTGCCCACTTCATGCCCAGCGTGAACTGGAGCGTGTGCTCGGCAGCGGTGTAGTTCGGCAGGCTCGGGCGAAGTACGCGGTTGATCACCGTGACCACGACAAACCACGTGAGGAGTCCTGCGAGGCAGGCGAGAATGGAACGCTTCATCACACATCTCTCCTTTAATATAAGCATAATAGTACAATTAGACTAATGAAAGCCGAACTATATATTTTGGGCGTTCTGCACCGGGGCGACTTCCACCCCTACGAGATCAAGCAGCGCCTGACCCAGGCCATGATCGAGTGCTTTACCGATGTAGATGTCGGCACGCTCTACTACGCCGTGCGCCAGCTTGCCGAAAGTGGCCGGTTAACCGCGGTCGCCCACCAGCGCGTGGCTCGGGGCGGCATGCGTACGGTGTACCGCATCACTCCGCGCGGACGCGACCGCTTTCGTGAACTACTGCACGCGCAATTTGCCGCCGAAGGCGACCTTCGGGAGACTCTTTACGGCCCCATGCTCTTCTTGCATCTCGCCGACCTCAACCTGGTCGCCGAGGCTCTGCGCACCCAAATCGACAGGCAGAATGCGCGGCTGGCGGAGATCCGGAAATTGCATCGGCAATGGGTAACGATGCTGCCCACCGGTAGCCGCCACCTGATGCAGCACATGGCGGAGCAGTGCCGCCTCGATCTACGCTGGCTCCGCGCAGTACTTGCCGATGTGGAGGCCGGACGCATTCGCGATACCCCTGACCCAGCTCGCCTCGCAGCCAAGACCTAATTGTGTTACGACACAGCCAGTTCTTGAGTAGTCGGCCAACCGGAAGTTGGCCACAAACGGGCTTCGCGGAGATCGGGGTGCGAGCGGCAGTCAGCGGCACCACACTTCTCCCAAGCCGACTTCTGGCCAGCGTCGTTGAGAGTCTGTCCCGGGCATAACTTCCGATTTGCCCGTCATCCGACCGGAATGCGAACTCCCCCGATCCCACCGTCGGAGGCGAAGCTACCGCGGTATGGCGCAACAACTCAACAGGACGGGTGAAAAATCACACGCACCGGCATGGGCGCTCCGGTCGACAGCGACATCGAGTACTTCGACGAAATCACCATGCTGAAAGCGATTGGAAGGATGTGGAGATATGTGACCAATTGCAGAGACGCACCTTGCTTGGTCTCTGCCGCCCGCACTCAGTTCTTTGGGAGTTCGTTTCTGGACTCGCTTTGGATCTGCGCCAGCCAGTTCGTGACGATCGTCAGTGGTGCAGTTTGCTCCCTGTAGGTTCTGGTGTTCACCAGGAATCGCTTACCGTCGCGAGTAACGTCGTAAAACCCAACATTGTAAGGAAGCCGCAACCGAAACAATGGCTGGGAAGCAAGCACACGAAATTCATTCGCCGACTCGCGCACCTGAACTGAGATGATCGTCAGGTCGTCCGCAACATAGAAGAGTTCCTGCCCGTCCCCGCGCCACCGGGGATCACCCCCGCCCTTGGAAGATACGGCAATCCGGGCACCCGGCCCAGGAAAGGAGGTGACATAGATCTCTCCGCTGTTTTCATCGGAATAAGC
>PLEA01000298.1 GCA_003136335.1 Acidobacteriaceae bacterium
TCCGTCGAAAACCGCGACGGATGAGCCAGCCTGCCCTGATCGATCTCGGAACTGGGAAAATGGTGGCGTTCGTCAAATGATAGTATTTGGCATATCTGGGTCCATGATCTCTAGCAAGAATCCATATCCGACAAAAGTGCGAAGGCTGCAACAGCTGCAACAGCTGGAGGACGCAGGCTTGAACGTTGCACCTTTTGTCTGGTTCCCTCCCGGAGAACTGAAGATCAGCGATCTCAAGCGCTTTTTCGAGCGCTACGGGCCGGCAAGCATTTCGTTTCCCATTTTGGAAATCGCCCCTACTTTTTTCTTTCAATTCTCTTGCCTTCGACTTTTCATTCCTGTCGAATCAAAACATAAGGCGGCATTCGCGAGTTTTTCCCGGATGCCGCCTTTTTAATTCTGAGGTTGGCGAATGAAAAAACGAAAGACAAACATCAAGGATAAGAAAGAGCGGGGAGAATGGGCGGTTTTGGGATGAAGTCGATTTGTCTTTTTACCGAGGGCAATAAAGCGAAGTATGAGCGATATCTGGAAGCCTGGCACTTGCTGTGGCGCGCGCCCGAGGCTGGCACTGGGATCGAAATCCATGCCTGCGTGTATGAAGTGTTGAATTACGAAGATGGGATGGACTGGAAAGAGGAAATGGATCTCATCCAACAACCATCTCCGAAGTTCGCACCCTTCGAAAATCGCGAAGATAGGGCCGCTCGGCTTCGCCATCGCGGACAGCCGAGGCGGCTATCCCTACATGAGCATCGTAAGTTATTGGAGTGAATGCACTGCGCAAGATTAGTTCTTGGTTTTCCTCGCTCTTCCACAGAGAAGAGACATCCTCCACAGTTTCTTCACAACGAAACAGTTTTTTTGTATTGCGAGGCGCGTCGANNAAGCGCGAACTGGTTGCCCGGGCATCGCGGCCTCCTCCTCCACTCCGCTCATCGGAGCGGGAACAGGGCCGCTGGCCCCCGTGAAGTTGTAGATTCGTGACCGCAAGGTGACGTATCCACAACCGGCTTTGGCAACTGCGGCACTCCTTTCGAGCGCCGTCGGGCTGAAGCGGTCATTCCGCCGCCCAGCGGTGACAAGCTAGAGCAGGAACGCACGTACGAATGCGGTTGGGTGGCTGGCCCGGCCGCATTTTTTTTGGCCGCAGCTCTTGTCTTACTTGATCTTCGTATTGTGTTCGCCTACACTGAAGTCACGCAAACTGCCGCGAAACCTCAGGGCCAACTTTTTTTTGGGTTTGGCCTGAGTTTTCCAAAGCAGCTGCGTCGCATTCACAAGGGGTTTGCGGCTAGTGTTGCAGCTCCGAAATTTACCGAGAGAGAAATCCTTGGCAACTACCGATTACAGCATCAGCACTCTTCCGGCGAACGTTGAGGCCGAACGCTCGATTCTGGGCGCGATCCTGCTCGACAACTTCGCCTACAACCAGGCTGCGGAGCATCTTCGGATCGAAGACTTCTCGCTGGATTCGCACCGCCGCATTTACTCGCGCATGGTCGATCTGGCGGAATCGTCGCGGCCGATCGACATGATCACGCTGATCGAGGAGCTCGATCGGCACAAGGATCTGCAGCCGATCGGCGATGTGGCCTACGTGTCGAGCCTGGTCGATGGCGTGCCCGACCGGCCCAGCATTGAGCATTACGTCAAGATTGTGCGCGACAAGGCGCTGCTGCGCGGGCTGATTTCCGCTGCGAATACGGCGATTGCGCGTGCCTCGGACCAGGGGGATGCGGTCGAAGATGTTCTCAGCGATGCTGAGGCCGCCATCTTCCAGCTTTCGGACAAGCGCCTTGGGCGCGGCTTCATGGGCGTGCAGGAAATCGTACGCGAATCGTTCGGTTCGGTCGATGCGCTGCTGCAGCGCGGCCAGCGCATCACCGGACTGGCGACGCACTATACCGATCTGGACGAGATGACGTCGGGCTTGCAGCGCTCCGATCTGGTGATTATTGCGGCGCGGCCTTCTATGGGCAAGACCGCCTTCGTGATGAACATTGCGGAGAATGCCGCGATTGAGGATCAACAGGTGGTGGGCGTGTTTTCGTTGGAAATGTCGCGCGAGGCGCTGCTGATGCGCCTGCTGTGTTCACAGGCGCGAGTCGACGCCCACAAGATGCGCACCGGTTCGCTGTGGCAAGACGACACGAAAAAAGTGGTGCGCGCGATGGAGCAGTTGGCGCATGCTCCCATTTTCATCGACGACACTCCCGGCATTTCTCTGAGCGAGATGCGGGCCAAGTCGCGGCGATTGAAGCAGGCGCAGGGCGGCAAGCTTGATCTCATCATCGTGGACTACTTGCAGTTGATGTCGGGCGGGGGCAAGCGTTTCGAGAATCGTACGCAGGAAGTATCGGCCATCTCGCGCGGGTTGAAGGGGCTGGCCAAGGAGCTGAGCGTTCCGGTGATTGCGCTTTCGCAGTTGAGCCGCGCTCCGGAAAGTCGCGGCGGAGATCATCGTCCGCAACTTTCCGATCTGCGCGAGTCGGGGTCGATCGAGCAGGATGCCGACTTGGTTATGTTCATCTTCCGCGAAGAAGTCTACAAGCAGGACGATCCAGAATTGCAGGGCAAGGCCGAGATCATTATTGCCAAACAACGCAACGGCCCCATAGGAAAAGTCAGGATGGCCTTCCTGAAAAATAGCACCAGATTTGAGTCACTGGCCGACGGGGAAAGTGGTTCCGAGGAGTAATTATGGCATACGGGGAAAACCCTAGGTACACCCCTGTAAGTCCCTTAGGAGCTAGGGTTTGGGTGCGACCGCTCAACTAGCGTCCGTGCCTGTGGAAAACTTTGTGGAATTGAAAACCGTTTTCGAGACTTCTTTTGGCAAGCACCGATCGGTCGGTTTTTGGAAGCCATGCCTCTCGCCTTTAAATCCATGAATAGTAACCAGTTATGTAATTCATCGGACAGTAACATTGCCACGAACTCGTTGCGATTGATTTTTTTTCGATTTTGAGATTTGCACAATTTGAAGGTTTTAGTACTTTCGTTTTCGGCCTGATCTTGGCGGTTTCCCTATGCCGTGAACTGCGAAATGCTGATGGAAGCAATCGACTTCTTTGAGGTTAAACACCGCCAGTTGTTAAAGAAAAGACCAGCGTCTCAGTTGCTGCCCTCGCCCACCTTCAGGACTGCCAGAAATGCCTCTTGCGGAATGTCGACGCGGCCGATGCGCTTCATGCGCTTTTTGCCTTCCTTCTGCTTCTCCAGCAGCTTGCGTTTGCGCGAAATGTCGCCGCCATAACATTTGGCAATAACGTTCTTGCGGATGGCGTGTACTGTTTCGCGGGCGATGATCTTGGCGCCGATCGAAGCCTGGATTGCGACCTCGAACATCTGGCGGGGAATGAGTTCGCGCATTTTGGAAACCAGAAGTTTCCCGCGTTCGTAGGCGAAGTCCCGGTGCACGATGATGGAGAGCGCATCCACCGGTTCGCCCGCGACCAGGATGTCGAGCTTGACCATCGGCGATTCCCAATAATCGGCCAGATGGTAGTCGAGGGAAGCGTAGCCGCGCGAGACGGATTTGAGGCGGTCGTAAAAGTCGAGAACGATTTCGTTCAACGGCAATTCGTAGTGCAGCATCACGCGCGAGGAACTGACGTACTCGAAAGTTTTTTGCTTGCCGCGTTTTTCTTCGACCAGCTTCAGGATTCCGCCGACATATTCTTCGTTGGTGAGAATCGTCGCCAGGATCACCGGCTCTTCGACTTTGGCGATTTCGCTGGGATCGAGCCAACGTGAAGGATTGTCGATTTCAACCATCACGCCGTCGGTCTTGGTGATCTTGTAGCGGACGCCGGGTGCGGTGGTGATCAAGTCGAGATTGAATTCGCGCTCCAGGCGTTCCTGGATGATCTCCATGTGAAGCAGGCCCAAGAAGCCGCAGCGGAAGCCGAAGCCGAGGGCGACGGAACTCTCCGGCTCGAAGAAAAAGGACGAATCGTTGAGCCGTAATTTCTCCAGGGCCTCGCGCAGTTGCGTGTGCTCGTGGGCGTCGACCGTGTAGAGCCCGGCGAAGACCATGGGCTTGATTTCCTCAAATCCGGGCAAAGCCTCGAGCGCGGGATTGGTGTCGTCGGTGATGGTGTCGCCGATTTTCGTGTCCGCGACATTCTTGATGTTGGCAATGAGGAAGCCGACTTCGCCGGCCACGAGTTGGTCGATCTCTACCGGCTTAGGTGTGAGTATGCCTAGAGTCTCAGCGTCAAAGGTTGTGCCGTTCCACCAGAGGCGGATTCGTTGGCCCTTGCGCAGAGTGCCTTGAAACACGCGAGTCAACACGACGACGCCGCGGTAAGCGTCGAACCAGGAGTCGAAAACCAGCGCCTGGAGCCGGTTGTCGGGCGAGCCCTTGGGCGGAGGGACGCGCTTTACAATCGCTTCCAGCACGTCGGGAACGCCCTGGCCGGTCTTGGCGCTGATCAGCACCGCGTCGGATGCATCGAGGCCGACGGCGCCTTCGATCATCTCTTTGGTGCGCGGGATGTCGGCGCTCTGCAGATCGATCTTGTTGATGACGGGAATGATTTCGAGCCCGTGATTGATGGCAAGATACGAATTGGCCAGCGTCTGGGCTTCGACTCCCTGCGACGCATCGACGACCAGCAGAGCTCCCTCGCACGACGCCAAAGAGCGCGAGACTTCATAGGAAAAATCCACGTGGCCGGGCGTATCGATCAGGTT
>PLEA01000262.1 GCA_003136335.1 Acidobacteriaceae bacterium
GACTCCTGCTCTCTTGACCCAGTTTCTCGAGAACGCCTGAAGACAAGAAATAGAACTGCAGCGAGTATTGTTGAGCGAAAAGACTCGATCACGGGGGTGGCCCTCACGGCCGCAAGCCCCTGTCACGGAAGCATTCGTGAGGTCGCTGACGAGGAGGAAGGAGACACCTCGTTGGTCGCGCTCCGCACAATGCTATCCCGATGGGCGCGGCTATCATCCGGTCCGTTCCGTCGCTTCCGCGGAATCGCTATAGACCTCTTCTCGAATGATCCGTTCGGTTGCTTCGTTCAGGTACTCATCAAGCGCGTCCTTGAGCTGCAAATATTCTGGCCAGAGAATTTTGTCGACAAACGATCTGGGAGCCCGGACGATGACGGTCGTGTGGCGCTGCCGCTGGTAGCGGTAGGGTTCCAGACGGTAGCGGCGACACAACGCGGTGAACAAGCGCCTGTGCCAGAGATCCGAGAGGGTAAACCATGTTTCTATCGGGTGATCGGTTTGCGCGACGACCGCAAGAGCTTTCCTCACCCTCTCGGTCGCAGCCGCCGCTGCGCGGCGCTCCCCGACGGTGGTGGCACCTTCGAACAATGTGGAAATCTTGCGTAACTTCTCGCGAAGTTTTTGTTCAGTGTTCATCGAGAGGGTTCCTGCTTCGTAGCCAGTAAGTTTGTCAGTGGCAATGAAACCGTTCGGCTCATTTTCTCATGCCATGATCGCAATCAACGCATTTGCTTTTCGGACTATGTCCCGCAATCCGTCTCCAGTTCCGACGATGCGCTCATCTCTTTCCAGGTGGGCATAAAATCGGATGGTGTCCTCTTTTCGCCCGGGAGTTGCTGTCAATCCGACGATGTACTTCGCTTTCACCTGCTTTTCACATGCTCAAAGGTAAACGCCGATAGATGGTGGCTCTCGTCAACAATCACTTGACCACACTCTGCCACGGAGTCTTTCACGCCTTGCTTGTCGTGGCCACTTTGAAGAATGGCAATATCCACACAACCGCTGCGTTTTGTCGTCCCTCCTCCGATTTGTCCAACTGACTTGGCGGGGAGGTTGAGGAACATCGCCAATCTCGCATGCCACTGGTCTGACAATTGTTGACGATGTACCAAGACCAAGGTGTTCACCTTTCGTTGCGATCATCCATGTTGCCACAGCCGTCTTGCCAAAAGCCGTGGGAGCGCACTCTGCTGCAGTATCCAAGAAGTCCGTTTCCGGAGGGCGGCATCCCGTTGTTATTCGGGGCGCGAAAGGCCTCAAACTCGTCGGCGATGGCGAAGTTTTCGGCGCGCCCACGTGACGGAGTTGAGCACAAGCGGGCGTTGAACTGACGAAACAGTGCGGGAAAGGAGATCCGTGGGCGCATCTGCCCAGTATGCTGGGCTGCAACCTCCGACCGGGGGAGTCGTTGACGCGCTACGATCATCAGCAGAAAAAACTAATTTTAGCTCGACATAATAAGCTAATGCATGTACAACATAATGAGCTAATAAAAACACGACGCAATAAGCTAACCTGAAGACAACTCTCATGTCGACACCGTCAGAAAAGCTGGCACAATCTTTAGAAATTCTAGGCAAGCTCCAGAATTCCAACAGGGCAGCCGCCGTAAGAGCAAGGGATCTGTCGCGCACGCATCGGGAGCGCCTTCTTGCAAACGGCTTTCTCCAGGAGGTCATAAAAGGCTGGTATATCCCAAGCCGCCCGGATGAAGCGAAGGGAGAGAGCACGGCTTGGTATGCATCGTTCTGGCGCTTTTGCGCTGTCTATCTGGAAGGGCGCTTTGCCAAAGACTGGTGCCTCTCGCCGGAGCACTCCCTGTCCCTGCATGGAGGCAACTGGACGGTCCCCCGGCAGCTTGTCGTGAGGTCTCCCAAAGCCCGCAACAAAGTCACCAAGCTCCCGCACGGAACATCCTTGCTGGACCTTCGTGCCGCACTGCCTGCAGCAGACGACAGGGAGGAAAAACAAGGTATACGCATTTTCTCGCTGGAGTCTGCCCTGATTACGTGTTCGCCCCATTATTTTTCCCGCAATTCAACGGACGTACGTGCAGCACTGCCGATGATCCGCGATGCGTCCGGCCTTCTTGCCCGGCTTCTGGAAGGTGGTCACAGCACGATTGCCGGTCGCCTTGCCGGTGCATTCCGCAACAGCGGACGTGACCGCATAGCGGATGATATTACGAAGACCATGTCTGCGGCGGGGTACGATGTGCGTGAAAACGACCCCTTTACGGACAAGGCATACGTCGCTTTGCCCGCCCGCGAAACATCACCTTATGTGAATCGCATAAGGCTGCTGTGGCAGAAGATGAGGAACCCCGTCATCGGCCGCTTGCCGAAGGCTCCAGGTCTGCCGCGCAATATCAGCGCTTACATGAAACGCGTCGACGATGCGTACGTTACCGACGCCTATCATTCACTGTCGATCGAGGGTTATCGCATCACTCCTGGGCTGATTGAACGCGTCCGCAGCGGCGCGTGGAATCCAGAAACGAATGAAGAGGACCAGCAACAGCGGAATGCTATGGCTGCGCGCGGGTATTGGCAGGCCTATCAAGCTGTTCACAAAAGTGTTGACAGGGTTCTGCATGGCGAAAATCCAGGCTTGGTCGCAGATGAAGATCACGGAACGTGGTATCGGGAGATGTTTGCCCCGAGTGTAACGGCCGGCTTGTTAAAGGCCGCCGACCTTGCCGGCTATCGCAACGGGCAGGTTTATATTCGCCAGTCCATGCATGTCCCGCTTAACCGCGAGGCGGTGCGGGATGCCATGCCCGCTTTTTTCGACCTGTTGCGCGAGGAAACCGACCCGGCGGTGCGCGTTGTGCTGGGACATTTTGTATTCGTGTACATCCACCCTTATATGGATGGAAACGGCCGCATGGGGCGTTTTCTGATGAATCTGATGCTCGCGTCAGGCGGCTATCCATGGACAGTCATACCTGTCGAAACCCGCAAGACTTATATGGACGCCCTCGAAAAAGCGAGTGTCGGCGAGGACATTGTTCCCTTTACAGATTTCCTGGCCGGCCTGGTTAAGAAAGGACTAGCCGGCGAACCGCTGCCTCCGGTCCCGAAGGCTTCTTCATGAGAGACGGCGACGAGAAAGGGATGCGGTTGGATGACTGCCATACCAAAATTAGATGAAGCAAACTTGCAGGCGACATGCGACATCCTGGGCGACACCAGCACAGGGCTGTGAACTTGCTTACCACTTACAAGTTTGCCTTGGCAAGTCGGCGCAGGAAGCTCTCCTTGGCGGCGTGTACTTGCCGGATCTTCTCCAGTTCTGTTTGAAATCCTACCGTCTGGCCGCGGCGGACTGCGAGATCATGCAGGTCGGTTAGCAAACTGACCGCTTTGTCATAATCTTTGGGCTGCCGCATCTCCGCAGGGGTCTAGTCTGCGCGAAGGTAGCATCGTTCTTTCCACTGAGACTGGGATCAAGTGTTTTGGCGCAGCGTTCTGGAAGTTTCGCCTACAGTGGAGTGTGATTGCCCTTTCCCGGTCACATGTGCAAGGGCCAAACTTCTGTCGGATACTCGCTCAACTGCGTCATACCGGCGTCACAACCGGATCCGGTCTTCCGTAAGTGATTGAAAATAAAACCTTGTGGCAGCCGCACCTGTAAGCCGAATTCGCCGGGCTGTGTTGCAAACAGACAACTTATTTGAAATCAATCACCGCGAAGCGTCAATGATGTCAACTTTGGCGGTATTGATAGGTTTTGCGTCACACCGGCGTCACAATCTATCAGGCAGTCGTGACCTTCCAAAGCGGTCGGTAGTCTGAGAGATGATGACCCGGAACGGCACGTGGCCGCACTATGGGAGTCAACGATGCACTGAGGGGTTACGGCTGTTTCGGGAACAGCGGCTGGATATGTTCACCGTGGACACGACCGCGATGGGCGTGGGAGGAATTCAGGGGCTGGCTAGGGAAGCGGTCGGCGGAAGTCAGTGTGATGTGACGCCGACGTAGTTTCCGTAACCCACGATGACCGTCGAGCTAATCAGAACCAACAGGCTGAACGCCACCAGCAGCCTGGTCCTGTCCCCGGCACCCTGCCACTCTTTCAGCGCGATGCCCCACAAAGTGCTGAAGATGATGATGCTAGCCATGTGCAGTGTCCAACTGGAGAACTTGTATCTTCCCATCTGCGTCTCGCCCATGGTGTAGAAGAAAAACTGCATGTACCAGGTCGTGCCCGCGAGAGCCGAGAACAAGTAGTTGGCAAGCATCGGAGCCCTGACAGCGGTGTCTTGTGCGACGGCCACGGCTACCGCCATTTCCTCTCCTGGCGCATCAGTCGCGGTTTCTAAGATATGTTCTTCGTGGCGTGCGGGAATTCTGCCGCGAATCTCGGACTCAAAGTACTGGTACCCGGTGCGGTTGCGGATATTCAAAATGACGCACCAAATGAAGTTCGTGGTGAACCCGCCGGCGAGGACCACGACGAGCACGGGGAGTCCCTGCCACAAAACTGGAGTGCCATGCCGGATCGTGAGAGCCTTGATGGGATCGCCGGCTGCGAGCCCGTAGGCGAAGCAGGCGCTCATTACACCGGAGAAGGTGGCCACCAGTAAGCCCTTCTTCAAGTCAAATTCTTTGATCGAGGCCCGCTTCTGCTCGATCGACATCTCGCGTTCTTTAGATACTCCGGCTGCGCCGGCGACTGCGATACCGAGAAGACAGGCGGCAACGCCGCCAAGAATGACTAACCCGGAGTGAGTGCCGAGTACCTCGGATACGAAGACTCCGCGGAAGATCGGAGGCATCAGGGTGCCGAAGGCGGCGGTATATCCGAGAACCATAGCCATACCGAGCGACATTCCCAGGTATCGCATGGTGAGGCCGAAGGTGAGGCCGCCGAGTCCCCACAAGACTCCGAATACATACGCCCAGAAGAGGCTGCTGGCGGGCGCTTCGTGCAGCACGGGAATGAGGTCGTGGGTCATCGTCAGCGCGAGGATCCATGGGACGATGACCCAGCTAAAGAATCCTCCGACCAACCAATAGGTTTCCCAGGCCCAGAGCTTCACCCCGCGAAAGGGAACGTAGAAGCTCGCCGAAGCGAGACCCCCAAGCCAGTGAAAAAATACGCCTAGTGCAGGGTTCATGGAATCCTCGAGTTTGAATTACAGGTGAAAGACTTCTTCCAACGGCTGCATGGCGCGATCGGGTGACGCACCATCGGGTTGAACGAAGAAGGCACCCATTTCGCGTTGCCAGCGCTGGTTGACTTCGCGGGTGGCCATCCCAGTGCGTGCTCGTTCAAAGTTTTCGGTCTGCAGATAGCCGACGAGAAGCCCATCGTGGCGCAGGAACAACGAGTAGTTGTCCCATCCAGTTTCGCGCAAGGCAGCCTGCATCTCGGGCCACACGCTGCGATGGCGCTGTTTGTATTCCTCGAGTCTCTCGGGCTTGACCTGCAACACAAAGCAAACACGCTGCATATTGGCTCCTTAACGCAGGAAAGCCTCGGAGAGACCACCGTCTACGGGAATAACGTGCCCAGTGGTCTTCGCACTCTGATCACCGGCCAACCACACGATCGCGGCCGCACAATCCTGGGGGAGGATGGGCCGTTTCGTCAGCGTGCGCTGAGCGTAAAAATCGGCGAGCTTGGAACGCAGTTCCTCGGTCGCCTCCGAGTCCCTGAAGTCGATTTTGTACTTTTGAAGAGATTGAATCACGCGATCGCGAGGGAACATGGTGGAACCGGCGACCACGGTCGCGGGAGCAATTCCATTGACGCGCACGAGCGGAGCGAGTTTGATCGAGAGTTCTCGGATCAAATGGTTGAGAGCCGACTTGCTGGTGTCGTAGGCCTCGCTGCCTTTCTTGGGCACCACAGCGTTGGCGGAACTGGTGAGCACTATGGCAGTGGGCAGGCCTTGGTCTTTGAATACCCACTCCGTTTGCCGGGCAAGATGATAGTTGCCGGTGACGTTAACCAGGAATGTCTGCGCCCATTGTGCATCGGCGAGTTCGCCGTCAGCGCCGGGCACGGGATAGATCGCCGCCGTGTTGACGATGATGTCGATGCCGCCAAACTGAGAAATCGTGAAATTCGCCGCCTCCGCAAGGGATGCAGATGAACTGAGGTCGACGCGAGCGTGCGCGACAAACTCGGGAGATGCAATCGCGCCGACCTCATCGGCGACTCTCCTGGCGCCCTGCTGGTCAAGATCCGCCACGACGACATGGGCTCCCTTGCGGGCGAGGAGCAGAGCGACTTCACGACCGATTCCGCTGGCGCCACCGATGACGAGCGCAATCTTGCGGCTGAATTCGGTCTCGGCGGGCATGCGCTGCAGTTTGGCTTCTTCGAGTGCCCAATACTCGATGCGGAACGCCTCCGATCGTGGGAGGGCAACGTAGTTATGAAACTGGGTGAAATGCTTCGACTGCTCGGCGTGCCGGGCCTGGGGGAAAGGATGGGAAACTTCTCCATCCTCCAGGGCGTTCGCGCCTGCCATGACGTGAATGGCATTGATGAAGAACTCGGTGGTGATCCGCGCTTCTTTCTTATTCTTACCGAAGCCGAACAGGCCCAGGCCGGGAACGACGACGACGGAGGGGTTGGAATCCCGAAGCTTAGGCGAATCACTTGTTGCCCACGCGTCGTAATACTTCTTGTAGGCGGCTCGATACTCGACAGTGCAGGCGCGGATGCGCGTCTTCAGAATACCGATATCTTCGTTGCTAGAATCCCAAACAAGAAATAGGGGACAAACCCTGGTTCTCAGGAAATGGTCCGGACAACTGGTGCCCTGCGAGCTTAATTCTTTCGCCCACTTCGACCCGGCAAACGTCAGAGCGTCTTCATCGTCGCTATAGTGGGCCACCACACGACGATTCGACGACACCACTCCGCGTAGCGCGGGCAGGATCTGCGTTGCAATATGCTTGCGATCTTGCGCGGGACCATGCTCGACTCCGCCGAACAAGGAGCCTTTCCTCGATTGATGTTTGAAAATGAATTCACCAATCTGATCAATGGTGTGAATACTATTTAAGTAGCAATCATGTTGGGTAATTCCCCAGGTAAACAGGCCGTGGCCGCCAAGAATGATGCCTTCCGCTCCAGGATTGTCTTTGACTGCGCGTTCAATCAGGAGTGCCAGTTCGAATCCCGGACGTTGCCAGGGCACCCACACGATCTTGCGACCAAATTCCTTGTTGAATTCATCCAGCTTTCGTTTCCCATTGGCGCTCGCGGCCAGGGCAATGGCCCAGTCAGGGTGCAAATGGTCCACGTGGGAGAAAGGAAGGAATGCGTGCAGAGGAGTGTCGATCGACGCCGCCACGCGATTCTCGCTAAATGCCGAGAGTGGATAGTAGCGAACCATCTCATCTTCGTACTTCTCGCCGCGGTACAACTCTTTGAGTTGCTCCAGGCGACCCAGGCAGAGCAGAGCAAATCCCGCTTCGGTGATGGACCCCAGGTCTCCCCCACTGCCCTTTACGGCCAGCACTCGGACGGGCCGGCCAGTAAACGGATCGGGAAGCTCCAGCTTGGAACTGGTATTTCCACCGCCGAAATTCGTGATGCGCAAGTCGGCGCCTAGCAGGTTCGAGCGATAACGCAAGAGGGCCAACTGATCGTCGGCCATCTTGCGTGCTTCGCCTTCGTTCCACAATCCTTTGAGGTGCCTCGTCTCTTTGATCTCAGGCATAGATACTCCCGCAATATTGCTCAAATCGTTCCGCGTGCTGATCCCACTTGTCGGTTTCAAGCGGATCGAAGACTTCGGTGGGGAACGATCGATCGACAATGGCGCGGACTTCCTGGAGGGATGCCGCGCCTCCCGTCGCAAGGATTTGTACCGCCACGTTCCCCAGTGCCGTAGCCTCGGCCGGACCGGCTAGAACTCTTCGCCCGCTAGCATCTGCCGTCAGCTGGTTCAGGAGCCGGTTTTTCGAGCCGCCGCCGATGATATGAATCTGTCCGATGCGCTTTCCACTGACGTGTTCCAGATTTCGAAGAACAAAACGGTATTTGAACGCGAGGCTCTCCAGAACGGCTCGTACGTATGTGCCGGGTTCCCGCGGAACTGGCTGGTGGGTTCGGGTGCAGAACTTGTCGATGGCCGTGAGCATATCCCCAGGGCGTAAGAAGGACTCGTCATCGGGATCGACGAGGTGACGGAACGACTTCTCACGGGCCGCCAGTTCGATCAATTCGCGATAGTCGTAGTTGCGCCCTCGGGCCGTCCAGGATTGCCGGCAGCCCTGCAGCATCCAAAGGCCCATGACGTTCTTCAACAGCCTCGTCGTTCCATTCACGCCCCCTTCGTTGGTGAAGTTCAGGCGCAATGCATCGGGCGTGATCACCGGGGAATCCAGCTCGGTGCCCAGCAGCGACCAGGTTCCGGAACTGAGAAATGCAGTGCCATCGCGAGCCGATATTGCGGCCACCGCTGAGCCCGTGTCGTGGCACGCAGGAGCAATCACGGACGTTCCCGCAAGAGAGGTATGACCTGCGATGTCAGGCAGGAGCGTGCCTAGGATCGAGCCTGGTTCCTCGATGGGGGCAGGCAAGTAAGCCGGAAGCTCCAGGCGCTGCATCAGGCCGACGGCCCACTTGCGACTCACCGGGTCCACCATCTGCGTTGTAGTTGCGTTGGTGAATTCGCAGACTGCATTTCCGGTTAGCCAGTAGTTGAATAGATCTGGGATCGTGAGCAGATATTTTGCTGCATTAAGAAGTTTCGGAGTTTGACGTCGAGCGGCGAAGAGTTGATACAGAGTGTTGATGGGCATAAGCTGAATGCCAGTCGCCTGATAGATGTCCTCCCGGACAACCTTCGTGAGGACCTCTTCCATGACTCCTTCGGTCCGACGGTCGCGGTAGTGATAAGGGTTTTCGAGCAACTCACCGCTTTCTCCCAAGAGGGCATAGTCCACGCCCCAGGCGTCAACGCCGATACCTGCCAGTTCCACTTCGCCCAGCCGCGAGAGAGCCTTTCGTACTTCGAACCAGAGTCGAGCCACGTCCCAGTGGAGAGATCCGCTGTATGCGACCGGTTCATTGGGGAAACGATGGACCTCTTCGGTCGTGAGAATTCCCGACTGAAGATGCGCTAGGACGGCCCGCCCACTCTCGGCGCCAAAATCGAACGCGAGATACGGCTTAGTATGAGTGGTCTTAGGCATAGGAGGAGACGTTCTGTGAATTCCGGGCGGCACGCTCTTTGGTGATGCGCTCGAGATAGCCGCTCTGGTGGAATGCCTCCATGGGATTCCTGGGCAGGCCTTTGGAGTCGCGCCAATCCTGAATCACCGGGCGCACGTCGGTGGCGAATGCGTCCTGCAGCAAGGACTCGGCCCTAACTAGGTCACAATTCTTCTGGGCCGTCGCAAGCTCACGCCCGTCGACAAGAGCCGCCTTAGAGAAGAGCTCCTGCGCCATGGTCACGGTTTGGATCATGGCCTCGATTTTTCCCTTGAGATTGTGACTCTGGTCAATCATGTAGGCAATGTCGGCCGGTTTGCCGGTTTCCCACTCGAAGTAGCGAATCTCGTGGAAAATTCGAAAAACTTGGTAGGGGTCGATGGAGCCTATGGTCAAGTCGTCGTCGGCGTAGCGGCGATCGTTAAAGTGAAAGCCTCCCAGCATCTCCTCCGACAGAAGCCAGGCTACGATTTGCTCGATATTCTGCGCCGCATAGTGGTGTCCGGTATCGACTAAGACTTTCGCTTGCGAGCCGGCGGCGCGAGACAGAAGCAACGACATGCCCCAATCGGCGATATCGGTGTGGTAGAACGCGGGTTCAAACGGTTTGTATTCAATCAGAAGTCGCTGCCCTGGCGACAACGCGCCATGCGACTCTTTGAGCCCTTCTATGAACCATCGCTTGCGTTGCCGGATATTTGCTGTCCCGGGGTAATTGGAGCCGTCTGCAAACCACATGGAAATGTCCCGGCTGTGCAGGCGTCGCGCAATCTCAATGCTGTCCTTCGTATGTTGCAACGCACGTTGCCGAACCGCTGGATCAGGGTTGCCAAAGGAACCGTACTTGTATTCCTGGTCCTGAAAGAGATTGGGGTTGATCGAACCGGGGAGGACTCGATAACGCTCGGCGAACTTCCTGATGTCCTCAGTGCTATGCAGGCCCTCGCGGCAATCCCACAGGACGTGCAAGGCTACGGTCGGGCAGACGCCAGTCAGGAGGTGTACCTGGCCAGCATCGCTGAATTTCTCCTCGGTTGTGGTGGCCGCGGCAGGTTGGATGAATTTTCCGAATCGTGTACCAGTGTTGGCGAAGCCCCAGGACGGTAGCTCGATGCGGAAGGACGCGAGCGCATCAAAAATGTTTTTACTCTTGCGTGCTTCCATACACGACACCTCTTCGGAGCCGAAAGTTACAATCCTTCCGATACAACGTCACGAATTTTCTTTTCAGAATCTGTAGCTTCGCATTGCGAACGCACAGCATAACACTGTGGAGGCCAAACCGGGCATAGGCCAAGACATCGGAATTATCAATTCAACGGAATCTCCGGGATCGTGAGATCACGAAGACGGAGATAGATCCGAATCCCATGTCGTCTCTCCCATAGCGAAACGCTCGGCGCTCGGAGGTCGCCGGTTGACACAGGTATTGCCCAAGTGAAACCATCCCAGCCGTCTGTCTTGTAGGTCAGCCGGCGGGGCACAGCATCTCGTTGCGGATATGAATGAAGTTTTTTGCCGGTCGTTCCGGGGTCAGGCGAGTTCTATCCCAGGAGGATCACGTGGAGCGTCCCAGATTACTGAGTGTGGTCGTCGCAATTGTCATTCTGGCGTCGGCCGCTTTCGCCACGCCGGTCCACCTGCGCTGCGAATACTTGGAGAATCCTCTGGGCATTGACAAAGCTGCACCGCACTTGTCATGGCAGAGCGACACCAGCGAGCACGATTGGAGACAGGCGGCTTACGAGGTCTTAGTAGCCAGCAGTGCCAATCGCCTGCGGACCGGCAAAGCCGATGTCTGGGACAGCGGCAAAGTTAATTCTGGGGAGTCGGTTGGAATTGCTTACGGTGGCCCCCCGCTGGAATCGCGGAAGCGATACCACTGGAAAGTTCGGGTATGGGATGCGGAAGGGCAAGTGTCGGAGTCGGTCGAAGGCACATGGTGGGAGATGGGACTTCTGCATGCGACCGACTGGAAGGCGAAGTGGATTCGCTGGAAGAACCCAGAGGACGATGTTGACCGCAAGGGGATCTCTTGGATCTGGGTGCCGGGGCAAGATGGGCTTGCGGTTGTCCCGAAGACGGCGGCTACGTTTCAAGTCACCGTCAAGCTTGCTGAGAAAGCCAGAGATGCGGTCTTGCTACTGGCGACGCGAGGCGACTTTGTCGCGAAGGTAAACGGTCATGAAGTAGATGCCAAGAGCGGATGGACCACGTTTGATCGAAGGGACATTTCTGATCAGCTGGTCGTGGGGGAGAACATTATTGAAGTGACCGTCACTGCTCCCGGGCCGCCTGGGTGCGGTCCCAATGCCGGGGCGAACACTACCATGGCTGCGCTGGCGGCGTTGGTGAAGATCACGCGTTCCAACGGCACTGTGATGCGTTTTCCAACAAATGAACACTGGAAGGCGAATCTTGAAAAAACTTCCAGTTGGGAATCGGCCCACATCGTGGCGGAATTGACCGACAAGCGACTCGGAGACCCAGGAGAGTTGCCGCAGCCGGCCGCGTACCTGCGGCGAACCCTCGCACTATCGAAGAAGGTACAAAGCGCGAGACTCTACGTGACCGCTCTCGGAAGCTACCGCGTATTTGTGAATGGCAGCCGGGTTGGAGACGATGTCCTGACCCCCGATTTCACCGACTATCGCAAACGCGTGCTGTATCAGGTCTACGATGTGACCAGCTTGTTGGAGAACGGAGGCAACGTAATCAGCGCTCTGCTGGGGGACGGCTGGTATGGCAGCGGTCTGACCTGGGTCGGAATGCACTTCTTTCGTCCTCCGGACCGTTTTGTGGCGCAACTCGAACTCGATTATGCGGATGGCAGTCATGACACGGTTGTGACGGATGAGTCATGGAAGGCTGCCGCATCTCCAATTGTTCGATCGGATATTTACGGCGGCGAAGTATATGACGCACGCTTAGAACAGGCAGGATGGGAGAAACCCGCGTTTGACGATTCCAGGTGGAAGCCGGCGGTGGTCTCGGATGCCCCCGCCATAGCCGTGTCAAGCGAGATCACCCCACCAGCGCGAGTCGTCGCTATGCTGGTCCCCAAGGGCATGACTGCCGTGGCAAACGGCGCTTACGTCTTTGACATGGGCCAGAACATGGTTGGCTGGGCGGCCCTGAAGGTGAAAGGTAAGGTCGGTACCAGCGTCCGCCTGCGATTCGCCGAGATTCTGAATCCGGACGGAACGATCTACACGGCAAATCTACGGAATGCGGACGCCACTGACGTCTACATTCTTCGGGGAGGCGATGAAGAGACCTTCTCCCCGCATTTCACCTTTCATGGTTTCCGTTACGTCGAGATGACGGGCTATCCAGGAACGCCAACCCTAGATGCGATCAAGGGAGAGGTCGTGAGCAGCGTGGGCGGCGAACCCATGGCAAAGCTTTTCACGTCAAGCGACCTGGTCAATCGGATGTGGGCGATTGGCATCTGGGGTCAGCGCGGAAATTTCTTGAGCATTCCGACGGATTGTCCGCAGCGCGATGAGCGTCTCGGCTGGATGGGAGACGCAGAGGTTTTCTGGCGAACGGGAAGCTATAACTTCGATATTGCAGCGTTCTCGCAGAAATTCATCCAGGACATCGTCGATGCTCAAAGCCGGCAAGGCGCATTTACCAATGTCTCTCCCAACACGCTACCTTCCAGCGCCGACGAAGAGGACCCTTCTCCATCTAGCGATAGGGTCGGCGCCCCCGGTTGGGGCGACGCAGGAGTGATCGTTCCGTGGACGACCTGGGTACAGTATGGAGGCAAGGTTGTCATCGAGGAAAGCTGGGACGCCATGCAGCGCTGGATGGATTTCATTCAGAGCCGTAATCCCGACTTCCTGCGTAAGAACGGAGTTGGTCCCAACTTCGCGGACTGGCTCGCTGCTGACGAACATACCAATAAGGATCTGCTCGCGACCGCGTATTGGGCTCTAATCGCGAACATGATGTCACAGATGGCGCACGCGGTTGGCAAAGAGGCCGATGCGAAGCGTTATGACGATATCGTGCAGAATATTCGAGCGGCTTTCCGGAAGGCCTACATCAAGGACGATGGAGAAGTCGGAACGGGAACGCAAACTTCCTACGTCGTTGCGCTCTACACCAAGATGGCTCCCGAAGCTCTTGAACCCCTGCTGGTCGATAAACTTGTCAAGGGCATCGAGGAACGCAACTGGCACCTTTCGACAGGATTCCTTGGGACACCCTTTTTGCTTTTCACGCTTGCCGATCACGGACGCTCCGACGTCGCTTATCGATTATTGCTGAATGACACATATCCCTCCTGGGGTTACATGCTATCGAAAGGCGCGACCACATGGTGGGAGCGTTGGAACGGAGATACCGGGGATCCTGCCATGAACTCCTACAACCACTACGCGTTTGGGTCAGTCATTGCTTGGGTCTATCGCTATGCCGCCGGTATTGATACCGCGCCTTATTCGCCGGGCTTCAAAGAGATCCTCATTCATCCGCATCTTGATCCGCGCATGACCTCGGCGCTCATGGAATACGAGTCCATCTACGGCAAGATCATCAGCGACTGGAAGGGAACGTCTGCGGGCCCATTTTCTTTGAAGGTTACGATCCCGGCGAACACCTCAGCAAGACTTTTCCTGCCTGCGATCGCTGGAGCACAACTTACAGAAGATGGCAATTCGGTGGAGGCTCCACAGGAAGGCGGGTCGTATGTGGTCCGGGTCGGGTCCGGTTCCTACACCTTTGAGGTGAAGTGATCGGTAGGGAGATATCCCCGGTTGCGCTGTACTTGTGCTGTGAGACTGTGGTTCAAGGCGAGATCTCAAAACTAGGTTTCCGTATGCAAACTGCCGGCTTCAACTGCAGAGCAGCGATTTGTGTTTTTCTGTTCACGTGTATCGCGCCGCTCTCCACGGGCGCGGCCCAGCAGGACGCAAAGCTGGCGACTGTGGAAAAGTTTTTTGCGAAGCCACCAGATGATTGCCGAATCATGATGCGCTGGTGGTGGTTTGGCCCCGCAGTCACGAAGCCTGAGTTGCAGCGAGAGCTGGAACAAATGAAGGCAGAGGGCATTGGCGGGGTCGAGATCACTACGCTGTATCCTCTTGCACTCGACGACCCTAAGACCGGCTTTCACAATCAGCAATTTCTCTCGGATGAACATCTTGATGCGATACGCTTCGCCGTAACGGCAGCCAGGAAACTAGGTTTGCGCGTTGATATCACATTGGGAAGCGGCTGGCCCTTTGGAGGTCCCCATATACCGGTAACCAAGGCGGCTGGAGAGCTACGGGTGGAAGCAATCCCAGTTCCGCTGGGAACGGACTCGATCGCTGTGCCCGACATTGAAGCGGGTGAGCAACTCATCGCTGCTTTTGTGGCTCCCGTCAGAGATAGCCAGCCTTCGTTGCGCGATGCGAAGCAGGTGTCCACGATCGTAAATGGCCGTCTGCAGATATCACCGCCGTCAGAAGTCGCGAACGACGTAATTTTCTTTATATCAAGTCGCACTGGGATGACGGTGAAGCGTCCGGCGGTGGGCGCCGAGGGTTTCGTGCTCGACCACTACGATCGAAGTGCGATCGAAACTCATCTCCATGCGGTCGGGGACCGTTTGTTAGAAGCGTTCGGAAACCAGCCTCCGTACGCGGTCTTCAGCGACAGCTTGGAAGATGACGGATCCAATTGGACCAGTGATCTGCTGGAGCAGTTTCGCCTACGACGTGGGTACGATCTCACTCCTTTCTTGCCGGCGCTGATTGGGGATGTCGGCCCGCTAACTGCCTCCGTTCGGCATGATTGGGGAAAGACGCTCACCGAACTCGCGAATGAGCGCTTCCTTGTTCCGCTGCATGACTGGGCAAAACAGCATCACACATTATTTCGGTCGCAGACCTATGGGACTCCTCCCGTCACACTTTCTAGCAACCTCTACACGGATCTTCCTGAAGGCGAAGGGAAGGCATCCCTGCTCATGTGGCGCGAATTCTCAGATCTGCGATGGGCCGCATCGGCAGGGCATCTTTTTGGCAGACCGGTGATCTCTTCGGAAACCTGGACGTGGTTACATTCCCCCGCATTCCGCGCCACTCCTCTGGATCTTAAGGCAGAAGCCGACCTGCACTTCTTGCAAGGGATTAACCAGTTAGTCGGGCACGGTTGGCCGTATTCACCCAAAGAGGCGGAGGAGCCGGGATGGAGGATGTACGCTGCGGCCGCCCTCAATGCTCACAACCCATGGTCGTTTGTGATGCCGGATCTGGCTAGCTACCTGCAACGGGTCAGCTTTGCTCTTCGGCAGGGAAGGCCCGTTAACGATGTGGCGTTGCTTTTGCCGAATGACGACGTTTGGTCAACGTTTTCTTTGCGAAGCGATTCCCAGGCGGGATCGGGCACCGAGAGCTCGAATTTCAGCATGGATGAATCTCTGAATAGTTCATTGGTAAGCACGGTTCTTCCCCAGGTACTCGACGCCGGATTCAACGTGGATTTTATCGACGCAGACGCAATTGATGTCGTGGGGATTCCGTATTCAGTATTAATTCTGCCCGGCGTTGACCGGCTGCCGTTCGCGACTTATCAGAAGATTGAAGAGTATGCGCGACACGGGGGCATTGTCATCGCGGCACGTAGCGTGCCCTCGACTGCGCCGGGTGTCCGTGAAGCAGAGTCCGAGGGTCGGCAGATTCGGGAAATCTCGCAACGTCTGTTCCAGGCGAACGATGCGGTGGGACACTTGATTTCTGATGAGACGCAACTTGGAGCTGCGCTCGCGACCTATCTTACTCCCGACATCGGTTTTTCTCCCAGGACTCCACGAATCGGGTTTATCCATCGAAAGCTTGCGGCAGGAGATTTATATTTCATTGCCAACACCAGCAATCAGTCACACCACGTTCAAGCGACATTTCGCCACCCTGCGAAGCACGCCGAATGGTGGGATCCTTTCACGGGCGGAATATCGCTAGTGGAAAACTCCACGGCCGTGGATCTCGATTTACAGCCTTACGAGTCCCGATTGATCTTCTTCACGGATTCTGAGATTCAGGTTCAGAGAGCACAGTCCACAGCACGCGTTCGTGTGAAAGCAATCGACCTCACAACGGATTGGAAGGTGACGTTCAGCGATGCGAATCAAACTGTCCTGACACCCAAGCTTCATTCCTGGAGCGAGGATCCAAACTCCACGTTCTATTCGGGTCATGTTAGCTACGTGAGGACATTTGATCTCTCGGCCGAGGATCTGAGGTCCGGAGTCAGTGGCGTGCTTGATTTCGGACTGGGCACGCCGATTGAGGAACCCAACCCGCTGCCACATTTCAGCATGCGGGCATATTTCGAAGGACCCATCCGAGAAGCGGCAGAAGTTTATGTCAATGGTGAGCGTGCCGGTTTCGTGTGGCATCCACCATACACGATCGACGTGACCAGGTTTCTAAAAGCCGGAGCCAACAGCCTGCACATTATTGTGGGTAATACCGCCATCAACTCATTGGCTGGCCGTGGGCTGCCTACTTATCGATTGCTCAATGAGAGATACGGCGAGCGCTTTACCCCTCAGGATATGGGGAACTTGCAGGCCCTGCCGTCCGGAATCCTGGGTTATCTGCGGCTGAATTTGTAGCAGCGACCTCAGACTCGGTGACGTAAAGAGACACGCCGCTGGACTGCATTCTAGAAGGGGGAAAGCAACCGCGCAGTAGGATCAGTCTCCGATGTTGACAGGTGTGATAATTGGTTTATCCAAGACTCGGATCCATCAAGCGACCAGTCGCCGGGGAGAGAAGCAAACAAGGACCGAGCTTCCGTCAGATACCGTTCAAGTGCGTCACACCGGCGTCACAACGGGATACGGTGTTCTGTAAGTGGTTGAAAATAATAGCTTGTGGCCGCCGGACCTGTAAGCCGAATTCTTTCAGACTGCCGACGCTAAATTGTAGGCTGCATGCGAGTTACGCGCAAACTGGTGACTTCGTTGGAGATGCCTTGAGTCTCTAAAGTCTTGCCGATTCCGCCGAATCTCGCTGGAACCTTACAGAGTGGACACTAAATGGACACTACGGAAATCGCCCTCGCGATCACAGAAGTTTGATTCTCGGCGCGGGGCCGACGCTCGGAGTTTGCATCACGCCTCTCCTTGTGCGCCGTGGACGCAGGCGTGCTTCTCGAAGTCTTCCTGCGCAACCCGGTTGAAGGCGAGCGCGGCAACCGTACTCTCCAAGAGAGGAGTTGTCATTCCCCATGTGCAGCGGGAGCAGCACCAGCCGCTGAAGTTGTCGCCGTCGACCCGGATCAGGTGTTTGTCCATGGAATCTGCCTTTGCGTGTCGGGATTAGAGTTCAGACTGTGATGGGTAATCTGCCATCGAATCCGCCGAGCGGCCAAGTGCCAAAGGTGCTTCGCCGCAGCCCACCGAAGGGTCAGGACGGAAGATGTCCGGATGCCAGGCTCGACAGGCTGGGACACGAATTCTGCGTGGCCAGGTCTCGGATTTCTCATGAGATCCTCGTCATGAATATTGCGTAGTTTTGCGATAGAAAAAGGCGCGCGCGAGCGCGCCTTTTGTGCCTGGTATGGTGTTCAGGCGGCTTTCTCTGCGGCGACTTTGTGGGCCGTGGAGGTGTGGACATCAAAGGTGCTAACCTCGGGTGCAGTTTCGAGCAAATGCTGTACGGTCTTCTGCACCGCGTCGAATTGTTCGCGCTGGTAGCGTTGGGCATCCTCTCGCGCATTCCAAAAGCTCAGCGCGAGGACGCGATTCGGGTCCGTGTCGGAGACGATTACGGTCACGTCTACGAATCCGGTCTGCCTCTTCAGAATGGGCAGAACTTTGTCATCGATGGTATTGCAAAGTTCGCGTGCCTTTCCGGACTTGCTGGCTAATTCAACGATTCTTGTAAACACGGGAAGCGCTCCTTTCGGTTGGTGAGGGGGAGGTGAAAGGAACGTCGCGCAGATTGCGCGGCGACCACTGGCTTTCTTGGATGCGACCAACCTACGCCGGCTCGCCGAGCGTGTCAATTACCCAGGATTGGTGCAACCGTCGCGCACGAGTATCAGGCGCTCTTCTTCGACGTGATGGCGCTGAAGGCGGACCAGCCCTGCTCGACATTCTTGCTACGGCAGTGCGGGCAGACGATGTTTTCCTTCTCATGTTCGGCAATGGTCAAACTCTTCGAGAATGTTTTCTTGTAGGCGTGACAGAAGAACTCGTACTGGGGCATACGAAACCTCCTGGGGGAAGGAGCGGTTAGGGAGATTCTAGAACCGGAGAGGGCGGAGCACAACATGTTCTGGCGCGCGGACGTACAATTGCTGAAATCGGGAGGAGTTCATCTATGCCGGAACCACCGTATCGCGCTCTGCGAATCCTTCTGCGTGCCTTTTCGTTATTGGCTGTCGCGGGAGGCCTGCTCATGATCTTTGCCGAGAAGCCGCTCATGGTGCGAATCCTTCTGCGCCCACCCGAAGGAGAGGTGACCGCGTTGCTCCTGTCGCTGCTCAAGGAAACGGGCGGAATGGTGCTCATGCTCGGCGTGCTCCTTTGGCTCGCTTCACGCAATCCCGTACGCAACGTGGCCATTGTGGACGGGCTTATTGCCGGACTCTGCATTCTGGCGGTAACGCCGCTTCTTTCGCTGTGGATGACGGACATTCGCAGCATCTACCCAGCGTATTTCTTGTGGGGGCGATCTGCGGTGCGGCTCGCAATAGCGGCGTTGGTCTATTGGCTACGGCCGCGGCATGCGCACCAGGAACCTAGCGGAAATTTCTGAGGAGAGCTTTGGCGGCAGCCGCGGCGAACGAGATCCTAAGCCGATTCAGCGCATTAGCGTGACCATCTCCTTTAATAGGGGGAGCCAGTTCTGGCCGGCTCCCCATCCGAGGCAGATCAAGAGCAACAAAACAGCCGCGGTGCCGATGGAGAAGCGGAACGAACGCAGCTTGCCATCCGGGCCCTTCGTGAGTTCGACCTCCAGCGCCGGGGCGTGACCGCGCAGAGGCTTATTGGGGCTAGTGTTCATCGCGCACCCCGAGAAACCTCTCGACCTCTGAACGCCTGAAGGCCCAGATCTTCCCGCCGACGCCGAGCTTGAATCCGTGCAGCCGGTCAGTTTGCGCAAGATGGCGAACCGTTCGACGTTCACGGCGAATCAGCCTGGCGACATGATGGACAAGCAACGGTCGTTCGCCGCCGCAGCGCGGCGGACGGCACACGATCTTTTCTTCAATATTCACGATGCCCTCCTCGAATTGAAATCGGAGGGCGTGTTCTTTTTGGGAAGAAGATCTAGGCGGGTAGAGGCCGGAAACACACCCTCCGCGTCATTGCGGCAAAGCGGCCTTCCGCTTTGATCGAGAACGCCGGAGGATGTGCGCTGTGGTGCAAGTACCAGGATCGCTCGTTCACGAAGATGCTGACGGCATCGGACAGTCCCCTGCGGGATCGGAACCAATTGACGATCAATGATCCGACGTACCGCAGTTGCTGTGCCAGCGAGTAGGTACGCTCGAAGAAC
The DNA here is from genome assembly GCA_003136335.1 of Acidobacteriaceae bacterium. The sequence goes on from PLEA01000262.1 coordinate 19,698, forward strand.
CGCGACACGTACTCGATGCAACTGGTGTAAACCAACTCCCCCGACCGGTAGACGGACTCGAATGTCGCAAGAGCCCCGCTTACCGCCTGCGGGAATATCACGGAAACTGCGTCTTCGAGACGCCAAGTCCACTCGCCGTCCGGGAGACTGTCAAACACCTTGGCGTCAACGGCAACGGTCCACTCAGAGACGACGATAGACGCAGCCGATTCCAGCTTCTCGTTCAACGCCTCGCGCGCCTGATTTATTCGGGCGAGACTTGAGAACGAAAGCGGGGAGATGAAAGAGTCGTCGTCCATCCAGATCGCGTTGCTTTGCAGCGCGGCAAGGGTATTTCGATTCAGCCACGAGCCGCGGCCATCGCTCTGATATCCCAATTCATAGTTGCAGATCTCGCCGTACTCCTGGTACTGGCCGAAATTGTTCAGCACCAGGAACGGATTGGCTCGGCCAGTTGCATCAAGAATCTCAGCAGAGCAGACGGGCACCGTACATACGTTGCTGAGCAGGGCGGCTGGCACGGCCGAATTGAGAAAGCACGTCAGCATCCGAGTCAATGTTAGCACTGAAGGTCCAAGAGACGATCGTTCATTGCCGCAAATATTACTAGCTCTCAAGTGCGCATAAAATCGCGCTCGTCTCGATTCGGGTCGAGGCGCGTGTCCGGTTCCTTCCCAATCGTCCCGCTCAGGGTCTTCCTGGTGCATAGGAGAATTCTCCCATGCCAGAGATCGGCGTACCACGTGCCTATTCGGTATACCCCTTCTGGCAGCAGTTTTTGCTTTCCCTAACCGTCCTGTTGCCGGTACTTGGAACTTTGACCCCATACCCTGTTAGAGGGGCGGGAACTCCACTCTATTGCAACGCTGTTGAGTTATTCGGACCGGGTAATGCGGGAACCCAAGGTGGGTATTCCCGTAGTGGGCTCGCAGCTAATCGTTAGGGTCACGAACTCAGTCCGACCCATCCATCTCTTCGATCACAACTGCGGTCCGGTCCGGTGGTTGTTGACACCGCGTCGATTTGTCAAATCGCAGCTATCGATCATCGGCCGATCGGAAATATCTACGCTCTAGTTGAGCGGCCACCTTCCTACCAAGCTCGCCGCCGTCGACGAGAGAGTGATAGTAATGGAATCCCGCGTACACACGGGCCCAGAAGACTTCATCGAAGAAGTCATGTGTATTCTCAAAGGTGTGGATGTGAGTGCCGTCCTTGAAAGACAGACTGTCAACGACAATATGCACCTCGGAAGTGCCGAAGTAGTCTGCAATTAAGTGTGAAACTGCGCTTGTAACACATGCGTGTGCGGCGGGGTACTCCGGGTGATTCGGGGTTGTGCCGAGCGGGAGCCAGTTTGCGTCAGCCGTGAGATCCGGATCGCCTCCGCCCGCGGGAATCGCGGTTACCGGGCGCCAGAAACTGTAGTGGTACTTCGCATTGAAGCATCCGATACCTGCATCGGCAAAGCCAGTCCAGAGAATCGCCATGAAACGTGCCGTATGCGGCAGATTCAAGTGATTCTGGGAAGCGAGATTAGTGAACAAGCGCGCGTACTGCTGCGCAGTGTTCTCTGTCCAGAAGATGCCGATCTCGGTCTGCTTGGGTGTGCGCGCCGTGCTGTCGGCTGCCCCCAAGATGCGGGTAAGGGTATAGTCTCGCTCCCACTCTGCGCTGCTGAGTGAGGTAGGCCCGTCTGGCAGAAACTGCGACGGGCTGCGCATCGTGAAAGTACGCATCTGGCCCAGCCAAGGGGTTGCTGCCGGCAGGAACCCCGGAGGCGTAGGTTCCCAGATACCTGGCCCGCTGCCGGGCGTGTACGGCACAGGCGCTGCGACGCCGTCACCGGTGCGTGCGGCGATCAGTGCATCTGCGGAAGCTTCGCCCACGTCAACACCCGCATCCTTGGCATCAGCAGATGCCTGGATCGCGGCAAGCGAGACACTGAAGTTTTGATCGAGCGCATTCTGTTGGTTCGGGAAGTAGTGCACTAACACACGATGAGCAGCGGCAGCAGCAGCTGCTTCCTCGGAAGCCCTCCCCCAACCCCTACCGAAGTAGTAAACGGGTCGGAATCGACGATCGATTGCATTGACTGCGTCATAGCTTGCAATCGCGGCATACGCGAAGTAAACGGAAGCGGCAGCCGGCGGATTCCCTGCATTTTTCACAATCGTCGTCGAGGCGATGGCATTCCACTCCGTGACCACGTTCTGGGCCTGGAGCATGCCGTGGCAAGCGACAACGATCCAAACGGTGCAAACCAACAAAGGAAAAAACTTGTTTCGGTTCATGGCGAGACTCCTCTCGAAAATTAACTCAGGCCTGCCCACACACGATGCCCGGTGATGAGGCGTGGCTTGAGGTCGAATACACTGGCGGGATGCTGGCATAGCCCTCAAATGGCCCTCCCTCAATCCCCTTACCGCTTCGTAAATCGCTGGGGGGACCATCGCGAGCCGGATCAAGGCGCGCGGTGGCAATTGGCCGCCGACGGCCGCTTCTCCGAATGCGTCAACGGTTACAATAGGCATCTAAACGATCGCTCGAAATGGCGAAAAAGTCCTGACCGCGTTCAGACGAATTCCGGAAATTTTTCGGATGTCACCCAAGCGCTTCTTCATCTTCGATCGGTACCGCCTCGACGAGCAGGAGCGCCGGCTCTTGCTCGGTACCCAGGTTGTCCCCCTTCCTCCGAAGCTGTTCGATTTACTGGCCGTGCTGGTTCAGAACGCGGGTCGTTTGCTTGCGAAGCAGGATCTACTTGATAGGGTCTGGTCCGACGTTGCTGTGGAAGAGGGCAGCCTGACCCGCAGCATTTCGTCGCTGCGACAGGTGCTCGGTTCGACTGCCGATGGGCAGGACTATATTCAAACGGTATCGAAGAGCGGGTACCGGTTCATCTCACACGTTCGCGAGGCAACCGACGATGAACCCGATGGCACACGATTGGGTATCCCGCTGCCGCCATTGCTGCTTGCGATGTCTGCGGTTGATTTCGTCGGACGCGAAGCTGAGCTCGTGCAGATGCAGGATGTGTGGCAGCGGGCGAAAGGTGACCATCAATTGTTGCTTATCGCAGGCGAGCCAGGTATTGGAAAGACGCGACTTTCGCTGGAGTTCGCGCGCAGTCGCGGTGCCGAAGGGAATACTGTGCTCATCGGGTGCAGCGATGAAGAGCATCTGGTGCCCTACCAGCCCTTTGTCGAGTGTCTAGGATGGTATTTTCGCAACTGCCCGCAGACCGAACTCCGGAATCAACTGGCGGCCATCGGTGGCGGGGGCGAGCTCGGACTGTTAGTTCCAGAGTTGCGCAATCGCATTCCTGAACTCCCGAGCCCCCCGCCGAGGGACCCTGAGGGGCAGCGATACTGTTTATTCGAAGCTGTGGCGGCCATGCTTGCGGTTGCATCGCGGGCGCGACCAATGCTGCTCATGTTCGACGACTTGCACTGGGCTGACAGGTCAACACTACAGCTGCTGCGGCATGTCATGCGGTCCGCGCGCACGGCCTCCTTTGCCATCGTCGCGACGTACCGAGCGAGCGAACTCGATCGCACGCACCCGCTGCCAGAGATGCTGATCAAACTGCGGCGCGAGCGGGGGATAACGCGGCTCGTGCTCCGCGGACTCAACATCGCGCACGTCAGGGCATTGGTCAATTCGATCGTCGGACCGAATGCTCCGTTACAGCTACCTCAGCTGGTCATGGACAGCACTGACGGCAATCCGTTCTTTGCGACCGAAATGCTCCAGCATCTGAAGGAGACGGGGGCGATCGCCGGGGTCGGCGGGATGACGGCAATGACCATCGACAATAAGGATCTTGGGTTGTCGGAGGGAATCAAAGAGGTCATCGGCCAACGGTTGTCTCGGCTAAGCGAAACGTGCAACCGGGTGCTCAGTATTGCGTCCATTGTCGGTCGCGAATTCGATGCCACGCTCCTCGAAGCCGTCGCGGATCTCCAAGATAACGAACTGCTGGACGCGCTCGAAGAGGCAACGCGCGCTCAGTTAGTCAGCGAGTCGCAAGAAGTGAGCGGTCGTTTTGAGTTCATGCACGCGCTGATACGGGAGACGCTGTACAGTGAACTGAGCTCTCCACGTCGAATGAGATTGCATCGGCGCGTCGCCGATGCCATCGAGCGTCTTTCGCAAAACGAACCGAATCCACCGCTTGCCGAGCTTGCTTACCACTTCTCGCAGACGGCGTCGGCTGACGCGGTCGACAAGACCATCGATTACGCGACACGAGCTGGCGATCGAGCTGCTGATGGGCTGGCGCACGAAGAAGCGGCACGCCTGTTCGACATTGCCCTTCACTCACTCGAATCCAGGCCTGAAGGACGCGATGTGGAACGTTTGCGGATGGACCTGCATGCGCGGCGTGCCCGCTCTTTCGACGCGCTGGGGCAGTGGAAGCTGGAAGTGCGCGAACTAGATGCAGCGCTTCATCACCTTAATCCGGAGCAGATTGAGCTCCGCTGTGAGTTCGTCCTGGCGCTTGCGCGAGCATGGTTCCTCCTGCTCGATGTCCGTCCAGTGGAGCAGTACGCCACCGAGGCATTGCAGCTTGCCGAAGGGTTGCAGCGCTCCGATCTCGCGGCGAACGCGATTGCCTGGCTTGCACGCTGCCGGCAAGCAAATGGTGATCTAGGCGCGGCCATCGAGATGGACCGCCGGTCTCTGTCGCGTGCACCCAACGTGATAACAGCAGCCCACATCATGGGGCCGCTAACGCTGTACCTTGCTGGACGATCAACGCAAGCGCTGGGCTTGGCTGCCGCGTCGGCGGATTCTGCCCGGTCATCGCGCGATACCACGTTCATCATGTACTCCCTCGCACACCTCGGCTTGAACCTGGCTGCCGTCGGGCGCTACGCTGAGGCCACACAGGCGTTCCACGAAGCCCGCACCTTCGGCCGAAACTATGGAGCTATTCCGATGCTGGCTCGTGCCACTGCAATGGCAGCTGGGCTCCACTTGACCGTATTTGACTTCGAAGGCGCAGAGGCGCTCCAGTCAGAGGCGTGTGAACTGGCGCGTGGCGCTGGTTTTGTTCCGCCAATCGTTAGCGCCGGAATCGACACGCTGTTGACGTTCGCGCGTCGTCACGAACCCGGCCGAGCCGAGCGACTGCTGGAAGAGACAGCCGCTGCCGCGGCGAGTACCGCCGGCTGGCACCAGTGGCTGTGGCAACTCCGTCTGACTCAGGCCAGGGCCGAACTGGCGCTGGCGCGAGACGCCTTCGACGAGGCGCTCGCTACCGCGACCAACAGCATCGAGCAGAGCCGCGCGAGAGGGCGGCCGAAATATGAGGCGCTGGGCCTGATCACCAGGGCGCACAGCCTGGGTGCACTCACGCGAAAGCGCGACGCTATCGCCGACGCCAAGACGGCTGTGCGCGTCGCGGACCAGACCGGCGATCCGGCACTCCTGCTACTCGCACTCGATGTGCTAATCGGAATCGACGGCACCGACGAATTGGCGACCCGAGCACGTACTGTGACCGACCACATCTACGATGGTCTGCCCAACGAAGTGATGCGGCGGCGCTTCACAGAGTCCGAAGTGATGCAACGTATTCGAACACCTCATTAGCCTGCATACCTGGCGCCTGAAATGCTAGTCGTACTCGCTCGTACGTTCGGAGGCAGCTGCACTAGATTCGCTCCGGCCGCTACGGCCTCAAGATCGTCGTTGCTCTTGTCTAAGGAAATTGAAGCGCTTCGTACTTTTCGCCACGCGAAAGCCGACGAGATTGATTACTAGCGGTAAATCACTGTTATCAATACTTACCATTCCGACAAGTTCAGTTGTGGATTGGTGCCGACAAACGTTAGATCCCTATCGGGACTGCCCCGAAGCAGAAATGCAGGGACGCACCGATGCGTGTGGTCGGGGCAGTTTCGATAGGGTCGTTTGAAGTGAGCCGCTAGCGTTTGCGGCGGATGCGGTGAGAGCTATGGGAATTCAATCGATTTCTGCCTGAAAAGCCTTGCCAGACGGGAACTTTGGTCAAAAGGATGTTATTGATGCTCATCAATGTAGGAGTTCTCGCAACCAGCTGCATCATCCTACCTCCGGCACCATCCGTTCTTCAAGAGGGCAGTTCCGACAGAAGGCAGTTCCGACGCTTCCGACGCTTGTGTCAAGACACGCGGCAGCGTCCGCCGCGCTAGCGGCTTAGTCGTGTGCTGGGCATGCTCAGTAACTAGGAGGTGAAAGTCCTCTGGCCGACCTGATGGAGGTGAAGGCCTAGTGATGATGCAAGGGCTACCGCCGCGAGGTGGGGTCTGAAGGAAGCATTAAACAAACGTGCGAGTCGATGGACAAAAATCGAATAGAAGGCGCGAGCACCGGACGAGCGGGCAACTTACCGCGAAGTCCATATCCATCAAGGGTGCGAAGCGTAGATTCGGCGACTGTGCACGGAAGGCGGCTG
>PLEA01000571.1 GCA_003136335.1 Acidobacteriaceae bacterium
CCATCCGCGGAGAGAAACGCGCTCAGGCCCGCCGCCAACGAGCCCTTGGCTATTTGCCCTTCGCGGGCTTGGCCTTGGGCTTGCTCCCCGACCCAGGCATTCTCACCTGTGCTAAACCCGGATGCGCAGCACGAATTATTTCACGAATGAAGACAAGGACTAAAGTCGATATTGTTACAAAAACCTAACACACCAGAAATAATGGTTGACCCACTTGATTTTGTGACTATAATGCCCGCGCATCATTCGTAATCAGTACGTCCGCCTTTTGAGGGGAGGCGGCAACAGGAGAGCTGTTAATCTGTGTACCCCTCGAGAGCGCCACGCTCGAAATTTAAGTTGCCTCACCACACTTCACTTTTAGGTGTGGTCGAAGGCTGGTCTCACCCCCATTCTCCCCGCGATCATTGGTGCAATTTTCGGCCCGCGCTCCCCCTCGCATCGTCCTTCGTAGGTCCTTTGATTTCGCTTTTTCATCGGATAATCCCCGATCTCCAACTCCGGAAATGCCGGATTCCGAAAAGTCGATTTTCATGGTGTGAATGGTGCCGGGGCAGGGACGAACCAGGGTCCAACACTCGTTTTGCAGGACTAGCTGCGGGGCCGATCCCGCTGATTGAGGTTTCCTGCCATGGCGACTAATCCTTCCGGCGCAGGCGATCTGATTCCTTTCACGCACCCCGAAGCTCTCACCGAACCGGAGAAGTTGTTCGCTGCCTACTTTAGCTCGTCCAATGTTGGCCTTTGCATCCTTGACTCGGAGATGCGCTATCTCACGATCAATCACACTCTCGCGGCAATGAACGGCATACCGGCGGCAGACCACATAGGCAAGACTTTACGGGAAGTCCTGGGAGACGCTGCCGGCGCGGTCGAATCCCAGTTTCGACGCGCATTCTCTACCGGGGAGCCGGTTGCCAATATCGAGATTTCCGTCGTGCTCCCCACAAGAACGGAAGCTGGCCACTGGATTGAACATTACTTCCCGATCAAAGATGGATCCGAAACAGTCCAGCGAATCGCTGTCGTCGTGATCGAGATCACTGAGCAGAAAAAGCTGGAACGATTGCTCCAGGACGTTGGCGGGAGACTGCGCAAGGAGATGGACCGGCTGCAGATGCTGTTAGACGTGAGTACCATCATGGCGTCGAACTGGAACCTGCATGAGGCTTTCCCGCGGATCTCCGCTCGCATCCGCCGCGTCTTGCGCCACGAATACGCCGGCTTCGAGCTGTACGACGCCAATACCGGGCTTCTGGTCCGCCAAGTCGAAGACTTCCCGTTGGGCAAAGGATTACTTTCGTCTCTCCCCATCAGCCCACTCAACAGTCCCGGAGGCCGCTCTCTGCAGGAGGGCACCCCTGTGATTTTCTCGAAAAAACAGATGCAGGGCTTTGAAGCCGAGATCACAAAGAACCTTCTGGCGGAAGGACTCCGTTCCCTGTGTTGCGCCCCGCTTCTGCGGCCCAACGGCCCGCTTGGTGTTCTCGTCTTCGGCAGCACTCGCAGCGGCGCATTTCACCCGGAGGACCTAGGACTGCTCAATCAGGTCGCCGCCCAGATCGCCGTGGCTCTGGAAAATCACCGAGCGGCGGCCGAGATCGAGTCGCTCAAACAACGCTGGGGCGAAGAGAAAAAATATCTGGAAGGCGATCTCCGCTCCGAAGGCCTATTCGAAGAAATCGTCGGCGACAGTCCGGCTCTCAAACAGGTCCTCGATCAGGTAACAACCGTCGCCCATAGTGACTCCACCGTCTTGATCTTGGGGGAGACCGGCACCGGCAAGGAATTAATCGCTCGCGCCATCCACCGCCTGAGCCGCCGCAAGCACGCACCCTTCATTAAGCTCAACTGCGCCGCCATTCCCACCGGCTTGATCGAGAGCGAATTGTTCGGCCACGAGAGAGGCGCTTTTACCGGGGCCATTAGCTCGAAGGTCGGACGCATGGAACTGGCTGACGGCGGTACTTTATTTCTCGATGAAGTCGGTGAAATTGCATTGGAAATGCAACCTAAGCTGTTGCGCGTTCTTCAGGATCATGAGTTCGAACGGCTCGGCAGCAACCGTACCATCAAAGTGAACCTGCGCCTGATCGCTGCCACGAATCGGGACTTGGCCCAGGGCATGGCACAGCACCAATTTCGTAGTGATCTGTTCTACCGTCTCAGCGTGTTTCCTATCCGCGTACCTCCTTTGCGCGAGCGCCGGGAAGATATCCCTCGGCTGGTCCGCTACTTCGTTCGCAAGTTCGCCACGCGCATGGAACGCCATATCGAAACCATTCCCAAAGAGACGATGCAAACTCTGATTGCCTTGCCATGGCCTGGGAACATCCGAGAACTCGAGAATCTGATGGAAAGGTCCGTCATCCTCAGTGAGGGCAATACACTCCGTGTCCCATTATCGGAATTGCGGACCGAAAACCGTTCCCTCGTCTCCCAGCCAGATCAGAGCCCAGATCAATGCCCAAATCAAAGCTTGGATAGCGCCGAGCGCGAACACATCCTCCGCGTGCTCCGGGAAACAGGAGGCATGCTTTCTGGCCCGGATGGCGCCGCCCGTCGCCTCGGGTTGAAACGCACCACGCTGCAATCCAAGATGCAGCGCCTCAAAATCACGCGCCAGGATTACACCGGTCCTCGTCGAAGCTAGTCCCTTCCCATCATGAATATTTTCCGCGCATACAACCTGCGCCAATACGACTGTGACTGCTAATCGGCAGATTGCCGATTAGCAGATATCTAAGTCGAACAGTCTCCCCCGATTCCACATTGGAACTCGTTGCAAACAGGGAAGTTTTCCGTTTTCCCTCCGCCGCCCATTTGCGGAACGTGGCGTGCATAGTACTCGAGTGAATCTGCCGCTGGCTGGTCCCAGATTTGTTCCCGACCTCGCGGCAGAAGCTTAGCTCTCCCCCAGCAATACCAGCCCCCGGCATTCTCGGCCGGAGTTGTGGAGTTAGAGAAATGTTATCGACGAACAAGTATCCACCGGTGTGCCCGAGCGTTTTGGGCCGCCTTTTCGAAAAGGCCCCAACCGTCCCCCAGCCACATCTCGTTCACCATTCAAACACCAAAGGCTGGAGTGCGGAGCTGATCGAGCAGCCGTTGTTCAGCCCGGATCCTCAGCCCAATCCTCAGGCTCACCCGCAAGAGGTCGATTCCCTCTACCTCCTCGCTCGTCACATCGAGTGGGAACAGCAGGAAGAGCCGAGCGCCGCCTGGGAACTCCTTGCGGCTGCGCAGAGTTCGCACGGCGACACCCGTGCGCATGCCCGTTCACTACTCGCCAGTTCGCACCATCTGAGCGGACTCGGTCAAGGCGCTGCCTCGTGTCGCGCCCCCAGACAAACGCGGTCGAGCGCGATGGAGACAAATATGAAGGCGCCCTATGGACTTGATATCATCGACAATTGCAGCGACGGCGCGAATACCACCCCCGGCTTCTGCTCCGGGCTCTCTTATCCCGCACTGCAGTCGCTGAACGAGGTCAGTCACAAGAGCGTCCTCCCTGCCGGCGCAATTCTATTTGTCGAAGGGCAGAGCCCGCGCGGCATGTTCATCCTGTGCTCGGGCAAAGTGAACCTTTCCACCACCTCGCGCGAGGGCAAGGTTCTCATTCTCAAAACTGCGGCTGCCGGAGAAATCCTCGGCCTCAGCGCTGCCATTTCCGGCATGACTTACGAATCGACCGCCGAGACTGCTACTCCCTGTCAATTGGACTTCGTGGACCGCAAGCACTTTCTCGAACTCATGCAGTCTCACAGCGAGGTTGGCATGCACACGGTCCAGTGCCTGAGTCGCGACTTCCAAGCCGCCTATCGCGACATTCACGACCTTGTGCTCACTCGTTCTTCCGCCGGAAAGCTGGCCAGGATGTTGCTCTCGCACGCCCCTACCCAAGGAGTGGAAGCCTCCGAGACTCGCCTCCATTCCCCCATGACCCATGAAGAAATGGCGCAGCGCATTGGCGCTTCCCGCGAAACCGTAACCCGTCTTTTGAGCAATCTGAAAAAGAAGCGGTTGATCCGTCTGGACGGGCCCACCCTGATCATTCGCGACCGCTCGGCTTTGGAAGCTCTGGCAGTTTAGCCTCCCTCCTAGGAGCCGGAGGACGACGTCTCTTTCAGTCGTCCTCCGGGTTGTTCTGAACACTTGCTCCGCCACTCTTGGGCGGAGATGAGGAAAATGTATTCGGGTACGCTGATCAACGACCTGTTCGCGCTGGTAGAACGAACTCAAAGCCGTGCCAATCCGCCGCAAACCCAAAGCCCGGCGGCCAGCGCGGAGAAAGCGGCACAAAAATCCCACGTGCTTGTACCAGCGATAGCTCAGAGTCCGAACAGTTCCCGCAGCCGCTTGGTTTGAGCCCGGCTCACCGGAATCTCGGTCTGCTTCTTGTCGTCCATGCGCAACTGGTAGGAGCTCTTGAACCAGGGAACGACTTCGCGAATGCGGTTGATGTTCACCAGGTAGGAGCGGTGCGCCCGCCAAAAAAGATTCGTGTCTAAACTGTCCAACAGTTCCTCGAGCGTCCGGCAGT
>PLEA01000334.1 GCA_003136335.1 Acidobacteriaceae bacterium
GGCATTTCGCCAATTTCATCCAGCAGCAGCGTTCCGCCTTCCGCCAGTTCGAAGCATCCCGTGCGGCGTTCCATGGCCCCGGTGAAGGCGCCCTTCTCGTGGCCGAAGATTTCACTTTCCATCAAAGTCTCCGGGATTGCGGCGCAGTTAATGGCAACGAAAGGCCGGTCCTTCCGCGGACTGAGTTCATGGATCGTGCTCGCCACCAGCTCTTTCCCCGTACCGCTGGCTCCAGTAATTAATACCGAGGCAGTGCTGGGTGCGACCATCTCGATGAGCCGGAATATTTCCTGCATCTTGCGCGAGGCGCCGTTCAAACGCCCCAGCGATCCCGCATCCCGCAGCCTGCGCCGCGTAGCCTCAAGTTCTGCGCGCGTTCCCAGCAGGGCTGAGGCGTTCCCAAGAATCGTCCGCAGGCGATTGGTGTCGATCGGCTTGGTGATGTAGTCGTAAGCCCCCATACGCATCGCTTGCACCGCGCTGTCGATGGTCCCCTGAGCTGTCACCAGGATGACGGCGATCGTCGAGGTCTGTTCGGCAAGGTGCCCCAGCAGTTCGATTCCGCCCATGCGCGGCATTTTGAGATCGGTGATGACAATCGATGGGGACCACTGCGTCGCCTTGTCCAATCCTTCCGCGCCGTCGCGGGCCGTCTCTACGCGAAATCCCCAGGAAGAGACCAGTTCGGCCAGCCCAGATCGTTCGTTTTCCTCGTCTTCAACAATCAATACTTTTTCGTGGCTCATCTGGTTGCTCGTGCCCCATTTGCTCGCTCAGTCAATCGCATAGATCCAATCGCGAGCTGACCCGGAATCCGACCGAAGTTCCCACGATACGCGGGCACCTTCCCGCGCGGCAAGATCTGGATGGGCCTCTGTCAGAACATCCGAACCGCTTTCAAGAATTTCAATTTGAGACGAAACTGCCATGCTTGGTTGCCGAGCTGGGCAACACCTGAGTCTATGCTTTCGCTTTGAACAACAGTGCGATAGAATTTCTCGTTCCCACGAAACTTCTTGGCTCGAACGAGCTTACTACGCTGGGTTTTTCCCATAAACGTCTCGTTGCCATAACTACCGGCGAACGAGTCACATTTCGGAGGATTCATGATAGTGAACAGCCCTACAAGTAGCGGTCGCCTTTTTGCAGCCTGCTTCTCAGTCCTGATTGTAGTGGTTTTGATTTCCGCTTGTGCGTTGGCTCAAACGGATTCCAACCCGAAATGGGATGCGTTTATCGGCTATCAGTACCTGCATCCTGGCGGCACGGTCCCGGCGGCAGGCACTGACCCCAACAATCCGGCGTCCTTTCAGTTTCCAGACATGTCGAAGGGGATCGGCGGCGCTCTTACTTTCAACTTCGATCCGCATTGGGGTTTCGAAACCGACTTCGGATACAACTGGAATTCGGGCCAAGCCGCTTCGGAATTGACTGCATCCGCGGGACCGCGGTTCATCTGGCGTACCGATACGGCAGCGTTCTTCCTGCATGCTCTGCCCGGGCTCAATCGAGTCAGTTACGACTCTGGAGGAATCACCCACAACGGTATTGGTGCGATTCTGGGCGGCGGCATGGATCTTCCGATTTCGAAAAGGCTTTCCTGGCGATTGTTTCAACTAGACTACGTCTGGGCTCGGCACAACTTCGCGAGTCGGGTTGCTCCGGAGTTTCCCTCTCTGCGGCGTCCTGCCTTCGAAGGCGTCAGACTGCGCACCGGCATCGTGATCAATTTTGGTGGCGCAGAGGCAGTAGCGCCCACCGCAGCCTGTTCGGTGCAGCCAGCGGAAGTGCTGGTGGGCGAACCGATCACCGCCACCGTCACGCCCAGCAATTTCAATCCTAAGCACACAGTTACTTACAGTTGGAGCGGTAATGGCGGGCAGGTCACCGGAAAAGACACCACGGCGAGCATCGACACCACCAGCGCCGCTCCGGGTTCCTATGCGGTCACGGCGCATGTGACCGATCCGAAGGCCAACAACAACGTAGCAAGTTGCTCAGCGAACTATACGGTGAAAGCGTTGCCGCCGAAAAATCCACCAACGATGTCATTGTCGGCTAGCCCGGCCAGCGTCGCTCCCGGTGGAAGCGCAACCCTGACCGCCTCCTGCACAAGTCCTGACGGCGCCCCCATCTCCGTTGCTAATTGGACAGCGACCGGCGGCACTGTTTCCGGCAGCGGCAACTCGGCAACCTTGAACACTGCTGGCGCTGCGCCAGGTACGGTGACTATCACGGCGACCTGCACCGATTCGCGTGGCCTAAACGGCCAAGGCTCAACTCAGGTAATGGTGGAAAATCCGCCACCACCACCAGCGCGCAGTCCTGCGATCGAGGTTCTGGAGGCCCGGCTCGCTCTGCACAGTATTTATTACCCAACCGCTCAGCCTGCGACCGATCGGCCGGGTGCTGGTCTGGTGCCGAGTCAACAGAGGACCTTGCAGGCCTTGGCAACGGACTTTAAAACCTATCTCCAGTCCAAGCCAGACGCTCACCTCATTCTCGAGGGGCACGCCGATGTTCGTGGTACGGACGAGTTCAACCAGAGGCTCACGGAACGTCGCGTGGCCAGTGTAAAAGCCTACCTGGTTAGGCAAGGCATTCCGGACTCCAGCATCGAGACCGTGGCCTATGGCAAGCAACGTAATTTGACCGTGGAGGAAGTGAAGGATTCGGTGCAGAAGAATCCGGAACTGACTCCTGAAGAGCGGCAGCGAGCCATGCTGAGAATTGGGGTCATCAAACTGGCCAGCAATCGCCGCGTCGATGTCACTCTGAAAACCTCAGGCCAGACCGAGACCTCAGTCCGGCAATTTCCCTTCAATGCAGCCGATGCTTTGAGTCTGATCGGCGGTAGGGAAAGTGAAGGGAAGAAAACCACCAAACCTGCTCCGCGGAAGAGGGCAGTGAGGAAACCGGCGCCGAAACCGTAACCACGGGGCTGGTAACTAAGAGGAAAATATAAACCGGAGGGCGGTTTACCGCTCTCCGGGTTTTTTTGGCGGCGCCGGCTGGCTGCGGACGCCCTAAAATGTGTGCACAAATTCCCCATCCGGAAGAATCTACACGGCCCACCGAAAGTGTCATAGCCAAGTTGTTGATTTAATGACACCGTGACTGGTATTCGGGTTGCCACCTCCTTTGTTGAAAAAACACGGGCGAGGATACTTCGGATGAGCCGGTTCCGCGGACTAAGAAGTTTCACCATTGGGACGATATTACTATCCCTGCTGTGGGCGACTGGCTGCGCCCCGCCGATGGGCCTGGAAAGTGGCCACGGCACCGCTCCAGCAGACCAGCATCCAGTTCCCTTCCATGATGGCGATGGAAAACCGGGCAATTCTTCAGCGGCTGATGACAACGGTCTGAAGCCTGAAACGGATCTTCCTTTCCAGAATCCTCAAAATCTGCCCGCCGGCACGTTGCTCACGGTTCGACTGAAGAAGCCCATCTCCGCCGAGAATCCGGACGCGAATGCCACCTTCGAGGCAGTCGTCGACCAACCTGTTGTCATCGCAGGGAACAAACTGGTTCCGCTCGGCGCGACCGTGTCAGGACGGGTGGAGTCTGCCCGGGCCTCCAACCTCAAGCGTAATCGTGGTTATGTTCGCGTGACCCTCGATTCGATCCACCTCGCGGGATTGAAACTGTCGGTTCAGACGTCCAGCCTTTTCGTGCGCGGGAACGCCCGCGAAACCCAAACAGCTCTTCAGCGCGAGGCTTTCGCTACGATTATTCGGATCGAGGAAGGCCGTCGGCTTACCTTCCGCCTGACCGAACCCGTCGATATTGCCGTCAGCCAACGCGTACCAGCGGACCACTAACCCTTCATAACCACCCCACCTCTACATTCTGGCCAAGTTTTCCACAGAAAAATTTCCCGTTTTAGTGACATCTGCCCTTAGCAAACGCAAAGTCCATTCTCTATAGTGGGCTTCGAAATGGGATCTGATTTGGAGTTAACGCCGACTGAATTCCCATTTTAGGAAAACCAAGGTCTCGAGCGACCGAATGACAGGTTCCTTCCGGGAATCATTCCGCGCAAAGTAGATATATGAGCGCTGCTCCTGAGTTCGCTTGGACACCGCAAGATTCGAAAACGGAACTGTGTCCCGTTTTCGAGTTTGCACCGCTCGGCCTGGCGCAATGCCAGCCCCTGGGCAACGTCACCGTGCTAAATCCAGCCTTGAAGCAGATGCTCGGTGGCAAGTGGAAGATCGCGCCGTCACTTTGCTTTGCGGATCTGCTTCATCCTCAAGAGCGCGCCGAAGGCGAACGCCTTTTCCGCGAACTGTTTGAGCGGCGACGCGACAGTTTTCAAATTGACTCCCAGAGCGTGGGTGCGAATAGCCAGCCGCTGCGCTGGACCGCATGGAGGGTGTCCGGTACGAGCCGTGAACTCGACTACGCGCTCGCCCTGGCACAAGACGCTCCGCCTACCCACCAGGCTGAGCAGCGTCTCCGCCAGGCCGAGAAGTTGGAAGCCGTAGGCCGTTTGGCCGGAGGAGTAGCTCACGACTTCAACAATCTTTTGACCGGAGTGCTTTTGTATTGCGATCTGCTCGTGGCCAGTCTGGAGCCGGGCGACCGTTTGCGCAAGTATGCCGAAGAAATCCGGAATGCCGGCATGCAGGCCACTGGCTTGGTGCGCCAGTTGCTCGCGGTGGCCCGACCCGCGAATTTCGAGCCGCGCCCGCTGTCTCTTAACGAGATCGCCCAAGGCATGCGCAACCTGCTGGTTCGCCTGATTGGAGAAAACATCGATCTGCAATTCCACCTGGATCCCAATCTTGGTTTGGTCAAGATGGATCCCGCCCAATCTCGGCAAATCTTGCTCAACCTGGTGCTCAACGCGCGGGACGCAATGCCCGGCGGAGGCAGGATTACGGTTGAAACCAGCAATTGCAAAGTCCAGTTACTCCCCTCACCAGATCTTGGGGCGAGTAACCCAACCTCGCTCTCCTGTGCGCTTTTCGTGGTGGCTGACAATGGGATTGGCATGGATGCCGCTACGCGCGCGCATCTGTTCGAAGCTTTCTTCACTACCAAGGCCGGCAGAGGCACAGGCCTCGGACTGGCGACGGTCCATGACATCGTGACCAGTAACGGCGGCCTGATTCATGTGGAGAGCGCACCGGCGTGCGGCACGCGCCTATCCGTTCTTCTGCCCCTTGTTCCGGAAGCAGTTCCGGATTCCCAGATCGCGCACGACTTTCCCCCTGAAAAGAACCAAGCAGTACCCATACGCAAAGGATAAAGAAGAGGAACGAAACACCATGACGTCACCAGCTTTGAGTCCGGCTAATGCCGTACCGCAGACACAACCCGCCAATTTTCTCAACCTTCTGATTGTTGACGATGAACGATCCATCCGCGAGGCCTGCCGCGAAGTAGCGCTGTCCCTGGGATTTACCGCCTATGCGGCCGATTCCGCCGAGCACGCCTACCGGGTTCTTGACACCCAGCCTTTCGACGCCGTCCTGCTCGACCTGCGCCTGCCTGGCGTCGGCGGCCTGGAGGCGCTGCGGCGCATCAAGGAACGCCGTCCTGAGGCCGTCGTCACCGTCGTGACCGGCTACGGTACCGTGCAGTCGGCCGTGCAGGCCATGAAGAATGGCGCCTACGACTACGTGACCAAACCCTTCAGCGTCGACGAACTGAAGATGCTGCTGGAACGCGTGGGCACCCACTTGAAGCTGAAGTCCGAAAACCGCCTGCTGCGCGAAAAGGTGAAGTCCAAGCAGGGATTCGGCGGCATTGTCGGCCGGGCCCCCGAAATGGAAAAGCTCTATCGCATCATCGCCAAGGCCGCCAACAGCATTCACCCGGTGTTAATCCTGGGCGAAAGTGGCACCGGCAAGGAAATGGTGGCACGCTCCATTCACAATTCCGGTCCGTTCCGCGATAAGCCATTCATTCCGGTGGACTGTGGATCGTTAGTCCCCACCCTGATCGAGAGTGAATTGTTCGGCCACATGAAAGGTGCCTTTACCGGCGCCAACCAGTCCAAAGATGGACTCTTGGCGATGGCCGAAGGTGGAACGGTATTCCTCGACGAAGTCGGAGAACTCCCTGTCGATCTGCAAGCCAAAATGCTGCGAGCCATTCAGGAAAAAGAAATTCGCCCCGTCGGGAGCACGCGCCGGGTGCCCATCAATGTGCGTATCCTGGCCGCCACCAACCGCGACCTGGAACAAGCCGTCACTCAAGGCGAGTTCCGCCGCGATCTTTATTTCCGTCTCAACGTCCTCAATCTGCGGATTCCCTCGCTGCGCGAGCGTCGGCAAGATATCCCCCTGCTGATCGCCTATTTCCTGGAACGGTTGGTGCGAACTTCCGGACAGGAAAAAGTACTCAGCGACGAAGCCCTCAAAGCCATGCTGGCCTATGACTGGCCCGGTAACGTTCGCGAGCTGGAAAATTGTCTGGAACGGACTTATGCCTTCACTAGCGGTCCGCTGATCCACACCACAGACTTGCCTCGCGAGGTGGCCAATCTGCCATTGCCAGAGTCGTCCCTCAATGGAAACGAAGATACCACCGCACGCGGAAAAATCATTCCCATGGCAGAACTCGAGAAGCGAACGATCTTAAACGCCATCACGGAACTCAACGGCGACAAACTGCAGGCCGCTCGCCTGTTGGGAATTGGGAAAACAACCCTCTACCGCAAGCTCAAGGACTACGCAGCTCAGGAATATTCAGCGTGAAGCGCCCAACTCTGAACACGCATCTGGGTCGGAAGTACCGCAGCGGGAAGCCGTTTTGACGCCGACATTGCTAAGCGCCATGTTTTCAGCGGGCGCACTGTGGCGGCGAACGTGCTAATGAAAGGATATGATTCTACTCATCACTTCGTCAGCTAACGGCCCACAGTGCGCCGATTCCCTGCAGGCCGCCACCGGCCTGGAAACGCACTGGGCTCAGACCTTGCAGGAGGCCGCCACCCGCCTGCGCGAACAAACCTATTCCGCCGCCGTCATTGACCAGTTCCTGCTCGAAACCGAACCCGCCGAAAGCGATCAGATGCTCGAACATCTAGGCACCGCTTTTCCCGTCTACCTCAACTTCGCAGTCACCGGCATGGACCGTATGGTGCGCGAGGTGCGCTCGGCCCTGCATCGCCGCAGGCGCGAGGAAGGCGCGGCCCGGCGCGCTGTCCAAGACCAGATGCGCAGCCAAATGCGTGAGACTCTAACCGCCATGCTTCTTTCCTGCGAACTTGCGATGTCCGTGCCCGACGTGCCCGATCCTGCGGTGGAAAAGATCCGAGCCATCGACAACCTGGCGCGCGAACTGCGCGTTTGCCTGGAGGCGAACTAAAGCGAAACACGTCGCGACAGCCACCTCGGCTGTCCAGTTAGGGCGCCGTCCGGCGGAAGGGAGAGTCCCTTCAACCGCCGCGAAATACTGCCCGCAACATCTCCCGCGTCCCGTCATGCAAAATCTCGCGCACCCGCACGCGTAAAAATACTTCCTGTCCTGCCCGATTCGCACTAGAATGGACCCGCATGGCACGCGGAATCCCCTGTCCCTCGCGGCATTCCGCAATTTCGCTCTGGAGGTTCAGTGCACGTCCTGGTCACCACCGACTCGCTCTCGGGGTCATGGACCTATACCCGCGAACTTGTGACCGGCCTGGTCACGCGCGGCGTACGAGTCACGCTGGTCAGCTTCGGCGAAATTCCCCTCCCCGACCAGACCGTCTGGATGGATCACCTGCACGGCCTCGACTACCGGCCAACCGCTTTCCATCTCGAGTGGATGCAAGAAGCGGAACAGGATCTGCCAGAATCCTCTGCCTTCCTCGCCGCTTTGGTTCGCGAACTGCGACCCGACATTCTCCACCTCAATCAATTTTGTTATGGCAACCTGCCCGTAGATGTACCGCGCGTCGTAATGGCCCATGGCGACTTGATCACCCGGACCCATGCGGTCCACAATCGCGCCCCACGCCCCGTGGGTTCGCTCACTTGGTATCGCAACACGGTCCTTAAAGGCCTGGCCGGCGCGGATGCGGTCGTGGCCCCTTCGGCCTGGATGCTCGATCGCATCTCCGCTTGTTACAGGCGGCCGCAGCGAGCCGAAGTGATTTACCCCGGACGCAATCCCATTTTCTTCAATCCCTACGTGAATAAAGACGATTGCGTGCTCGCCGTCGGCCGCCTGGTGGACACCAGCAAGCAGGTCTTTCTCCTCACCCAGCAGCCCCATGCCATCCCCGTGTGCATTGTGGGCGCTGAACACACTGTGCCGATGCCACGCATTCCGATCCGTGCCGACGTGAAAGTTGACACCGACCAAACGACGGTAGCAATTCGCGGTCCCCAGACCGAAGGGCAATTGCGCGCACTCTTCAGCCGCGCCTCCATCTACGCCGCCACCGCCCGTTACGAACCTCTGGGCATGGCTGCTCTCGAAGCGGCGTTTTCTCGATGCGCCATCGTGGCCAATGACATCCCAAACTTCCGTGAGGTTTGGGGGGACGCAGCTCTTTACTTCCGCACGAATGATGCAGGCAGTCTCGCCGACAAAATACGTCACCTCAATGCCGACCGCCCCATGCGCCGT